>JBDTAJ010000202.1:0-12443 GCA_039924705.1 Rhodanobacteraceae bacterium | reverse complement strand
TGGACGCCAGCCGCCCTTGGGATAGACATCGCCTCGCGCGTAACCATCGTCGTGCGGATCGGAATAGATGAGGCACCCCACCGCGCCATGCTCATACGCAAGTTTGGGTTTCAAGCCACGCCAACCGCCGCTGTAGCGCACGATCACGATCTTGCCGCGCACATCGATGCCGCGCCGCGCCAGATCCTTGTAGTCGTCGGGCATGCCTTGATTGACGTAGACCAGATCCGCGGTGACATCGCCGTCGGCGCCGTAGACGTTGTACGGCGGCAGAGCTCCGGGCAGCGATGAAGTCGCGTCGCCCGCGACCGGTGGTTCATGTAATTTGGCCGTATAAACATCCGGTACGACGAGTTGTACCAATTCCTTTTTCGGCGTGGGATACAGCACATCGAAGGTTTCGATATGGGCGTCCCAGCCCCACTGCTTGAACTTCGCCAGCATGAACTCCGCGTTGGCCTTGTCGTGCGGCGATCCGACTTGGTTGGGTTGCGACGACATCTGCCGCAACCAGTCGCGCAGCTCGGCAGGATTCAATTGCGCATCGAAGCGTTGTTCGAGGCTTTGTTCGGCTGCCGCGCCATCGGTACTAAAACCGAGCATCGTGTTGCCGCTCTGACTGTCGTCGTTGATCGCCGGGGCCGCCGAGGCGGCCAAGGCCGTCAACAAACATGCAAGCGCCGCCACCGGGCGCGTCGTCGTTCGAATCATGCGGTGTCTCCCATCGCCATCGCGCCATTCAGAAGGCCGCGCACGCCGCAGTCAAGTGCCGCCGGTCACATCGCTCGCAAGAACCGCTTGGCGACGTAGGCGACGATCAATCCGAACAGCAGCATCGCCGCGAGGTTCTCGATGAACTTTGCCGGCGTGAAATTCGGAACATGGCCAACCGCCGAGAGCGGCATCACCACGTAGTTCATCACGAAGAACACGCCCACACCATACGCCAGTCCCGCCAGAATTGGCCGCGCGATCAGCCGGCGCAGCCTTAAAGCCGCGAGCACGAAGATCGCCGCGATCAGCATCGATATGCCCCACTGCAGCTGCAGTCCGAGCGCGGACACCTGCAAGCCGCCATCGAAGGCCGCCTTGCCGAGCAGCCCGCTCGCGACCGCGTGGCAGATGACCGGCAGGCTCACCTGATTGATCAACGCCGCGGCGCAGATATCGATGCTGCCGGCGATCAACCCGCCGGCGAGGATGGCGAAGATCGCCCGCCGCACCGTGTTCGAGGTGTGATCGATCGAAACGGTCCGTGCGTTCATGGCGAACTGCTCGGCGGATTTCGGCGCCAGCATATCCCATGCCCCGCATTCTTTGCGCCTGGACGTAAACACCCAAACCGCGCGGGTAAGGTGTCGATTTCACATCCGGCCGTTCGTCGTCACAACGAAAGCCGAATTCTCGATCATGAATCCGGCGCGATTCCCTGACAACACGAAGGAGTAAAGACAATGCGAGCCATGGTGATCGTCAAGGCAAATGCGGATTCCGAAGCCGGTGTGATGCCGAGCCGTGAATTGCTCGAAGCGATGGGCAAATACAACGAGGAATTGGTCAAGGCCGGTGTGATGCTGGAAGGCGAAGGCCTGCATCCCACCTCGAAAGGCGCGAGGGTGCGCTTCGATGGCAAGCAGCGGCGCGTGATCGACGGGCCCTTCACCGAGACCAAGGAAATGATCGCTGGTTTCTGGCTGTGGCAAGTGAAGTCGCTGGAGGAAGCGATCGAATGGCTGAAGCGCGCGCCGTTCGACGCCGGCGAGGAAGTCGAGATCCGCCCGGTGTTCGAAGCCGAGGACTTCGGCGAGGCAATGACGGCGGAACTGCAAAAGCGGGAAGAGCGCTTGCGAAAGCAACCAAAGAAGCAGCGCTGAAATCCGTTACCGTACGTCGCGTGCAAAGACACACCACGCGAGAATCCGAATGAGCGAGGAGGATTTATGAGCTACATCGACGGTTTTGTGGTCCCGGTGCCGAAGAAGAATCTCGCCGCCTACAAGAGGATGGCGCGCAAGGCCGGTACGGTCTGGCGCGAGCACGGCGCACTGGAATACCACGAGTGCGTGGCCGATGACGTGAAACCCGGCAAGTACACCTCGTTTCCGCAGGCGGTGAAACTCAAATCCGGTGAGATCGTGGTGTTCGCATGGTGCGTTTACAAATCACGCGCGCACCGCGACCGCGTCAACGCCAAGGCGATGAATGATCCGCGTCTGGCCAAGATGATGGACCCGAAAAAACTGCCGTTCGACGGCAAGCGGATGTTCTGGGGTGGCTTCAAGCCGCTGCTGGAACTGTAACGCTCAACCGCGCCGCGGCGGCACCAACTTGAGTTTGCCCGCGGTCGGCAGTGGTTTCGGGCACAACATGCGCTCGATCGCCGCCGCGGGCAGCGGGTATGAATACAAGTAACCCTGGCCTTCGACGCAACCGGCGCGCAACAGGAACTCGTGTTGCGCTTCGGTTTCGATGCCCTCGGCGATGGTGATCAGGCCCAACGCTTTCGCCATCGCCAAAATCGCCTCGCTGATTGCCGCGTCGTTGGCATTGCCCGGCAGACCGGTGACGAAGGAGCGATCGATCTTGAGATAGGCCACCGCCGGCAGCTTGAGATAAGCCATCGACGAATAGCCGGTGCCGAAGTCGTCCACCGCCACCGCGACGCCAAGCGTGTGCAATGCCTGCATCGTGCTTTGGGTTCCCTCGCCCAGCCGCAACATCGCGCCTTCGGTGATCTCCAGCAGCACCCGTTGCGCCGACACGTCGTGGATTTGCAGAGTGCGCCGCACATTGTCGACGAAGGCCGGATGCCCGAACCAGCGCGCCGACACGTTGACCGCCACCCGCACGCGCGGCATGCCCGCCTTGTCCCACTCGCGGATCTGTGCGCACACCGCCTGCATCACCCACTCGTCGATGCGATGGATAAGCCCCAGGCTTTCCGCGATCGGGATGAATTCGCCGGGCAACACCTCGCCGCGTTCCGGATGTTGCCAACGCAGCAGTGCCTCGACCGCCAGAATGCGTCCGCTGCGCAGCTCGATGCTGGGTTGATACACGAGTCGGAATTCGTCGCGCAACAGCGCCTGGCGCAGCTCGGTCGCCAGTTGCAAGCGGCGACGCGTGTCCGCGTGCATCATCGGCGCGTAAAAGCGGAAGGCGTTGCGCTCCTCGGTCTTGGCCGCGTACATCGCCGCATCCGCATTGGCGATCAGCGTAAGCGCGTCGGTTCCGTCCAGCGGGAAGCCGGCGATGCCGATGCTGGCGCTGAGCACGATTTCGTAATCGTCGATCGCGAACGGTTCCGACAAGGTCGTCAGCAGGCGGCTGGCCAACGCGGCGGCGTCCTCGCGCAACGACAGTTTGCGCACCAGCACGGTGAACTCATCGCCGCCGATGCGTCCCGCCACATCGTCGTCGGACAATTGCCGGCAGATGCGCTCGCCGACCTGGACCAACAGACGATCGCCGATGCCATGGCTGTAGCTGTCGTTGACGATTTTGAAAGCATCCAGATCGATGAACAGCACCGCGGTCGCGCAGCGCTCGCGCTCGGCCGCGGCGACGGCGTCCGCGCAATAGCGTTCGAATTCGGCGCGATTGACCAGCGCGGTGAGCGGATCGTGGGTGGCCAAATGTTCCAACCGCTGCCGATCTGCCTTGAGTTTCGAAATGTCCGTGAACACGGCGACGTAATGCAACACCTCTCCATCGCCGTCGCGGATCGCGCTCAAGCTGAGCTTCTCCGGATAGCCGCTGCCGTCACGGCGGCGGCTTTGTACTTCGCCAAGCCAGTTGCGGCCGGCCGCGATGTCGTCCCAGATCTCTTGCGGCAGCGGCGCGCCGTCGGGCATCCGGCGGGTCTCGTCGAAGCGCATGCCCTCCAGGCTTTGCGCGGTAAAGCCGCTGATGCGGGTGGCCGCGGCGTTGACCGAGGCCGCCATGCGGCTGGCGTCGGCGATGATCACGCCCTCGACGATGCTGGCCAGCGCTTCCGCGGCGATCCGGCGTTCCTGCTCCATCGCCACGCGCTCGGAGATGTCGCGGATGATCGCCTGCCGTACCACCCTCTCGCCCCACACCGCGAGACTGCTTTGCGTTTCCACCGGGCGCGCGCGGTCGTTCTCGCCGCGCAAGGCGCCGACCGCGGAGTTGCCACCGCGTTGCGGCGTGCGTTCGAGAAACAGATTCGCGTAGCGATCGCCGAGTAGTTCGTGCGGATCGCGCCCGGTCCACGCCGACGCGGTACGGTTGGCATCCAGGATGCGCCCGCTGCCTTCGTCGACCATTACGATCGCGTCGGCCGCGCTGTCGAACAGCAGGCGATAACGCTCCTCGGTGCCGCGGATGCCGGCCAGGATCCAGCGCGCCATCCAGAGCCAGAACAGAGCGGCGACGCAGGCGGCGACCAATACGCCGCCAAACAGCACACGGCCAATCCACACCGCGCCGTTGGCGATGGATTGCGAAAAAAGATTGCTGCGGGGCTGTATGAAGTTGTTGATTGCATTGATGCGACCGCGTTGGCGCGCGATTTCCACGCCGGTCGAAGCCACAGCCGCATTCGATCGCTGCAATTCCCCGGCAATTGTGTCGAGGTCGGTAATCCTGGTATCGGTGGACCGCCACGCTTGCAGCGCGACCGCCATGTACGGGGCGTTAGAGAAATGCTCCAGCATGAAGATCACGCCCGGTATCGCTATCGGCAGCGCGTGGCTACGGCGCAATGCCTGAACGACCGTGCCGTAGTCGAATCGACCCGATAAAACCGCATCGCGCGCCCAACGGTCCGACGCCATCACCGCAAAATTACGCCTGAAATTCGCGAGCCGTGCGGGATCGCCGGACACGGCATAGGCGTCCAGATCGATCACCGCCTGCTTCTGCGCCTTGGACCAAACGCTCTCGCCATTCAAGAAACCGGCGAGAGCCACCTGTACCTGCAGGGCACCCCACGTGAGCGCCAAAATGAAACACACCACCGCGACCAGCGCATAGGCGAGCGGCAGCAACCGCCGCGACAAAGATTTCTGCAAGGTGACCGGAAACTTGCGCATTGCGCACTCAATGCCATAACTAATGCGTCACCCCCAAGCTCCATGCACTTTGCGTACCATTGGCGTCACGCCGCAGCCGCGACGTCGTACTCGACCTCGAACTGCCGGGGCGGTTGCACGCAACGGTCGGCCAGGATGCGCATACTGGTGTAACTGCGCTTGACGCACTCGGCAATGTGGGCCACTTCCGCGGAGACCGGCGCGGTTCCCATCAGCGTACAGACGATTTCCAACGCCTCCCAGGGATGGGTATCGTCGTAGGCGGCGTGCAATTGCAACCAGCGCAGGCTGGACTTGCGGATTTGCGCCGGGAACCTCTCGGCGTAGCTGCGACTGTCATACAGGATCTGCGACCATTCGCCGGTGGCGCCTTCGACCGCGTAATTGGTGGCCGCGATACTGGCCGCCAGTGTGCCGTGGTCGCTGACCTCTTCGCACCAGTCGGCGAGTACCTGGCTGCCGCCCGGCAGTATCCCGTTCAATACATGCTCGCGCGCGATGCCGGCGCCATCGGCCCAGTTGAGCCAATATTCCGCGTGGTTCTGCTCGACCCGGATATTGCGCACCAGCCAACGCCGCGCGAGGTTGTCGCCGGGGCTGCGGCCGAAACGGGTCTTGAGCAGACTGCTTGCCATGTACGCCGGAAAGCGTTCGATCACCGGCCAGATGCCGACCATGAAATTGAAGGTGCACGCTTGATCGGACTCTCCTTCGCGCATCACATTCCACAAATCGTGATCGACCACGGTCTGCTTCACAAGGTCGCACTCGGCGACCATGTCCTGGGCCCACCGCGGATAGCTGCCCAATTCGGTCAGGGGACCGGTCAGTTCGAAACGGGTGTTCATGACGATTCTCCTTGGAGGTCACGTGGGTACTGCAGCGGTTGCTGCTTCGTTTGGCTGGCGCCGGGCATAGACGGCGCCAGCTTTTCGGCATTGCGAGCGATGCCGAAAATGCTTGAGGTGGTGGCTGGATGGGCAAAAAGGTGGCACTGCCCGCGGAGGGCGCGGCCTTCAATAATCCGATGTCTTCCCCTGGTCATGGTCCGGTGCGCTCGGGCAGGAACCGGCGGCAGAAGCCTATGCGCCAACTCTACGCGCAAAGGCCGGCCAAAGCTGCCGGTTTAATTGAAAAGTGCGGCCACGGACCTCTTGGCTACGGAGCCCTGTGGCCATGGACGGCGGTTTCGGCGACTCTGGCCGCTTTTACGCGCAGGGATAGCGCACAAACTCGCAGGCACCGGCGCCGGCAACCAGCGGGACAACGCGGAAGCGAACACTACACGCGATCTTGACGGTTTCGACCGCGAAGATTGCGCGAGCATACGCCGCCCCACGCGATCGGACAAAGGCATCGAGACGAAGCGCAATCACGCCATCGTCACCTCGCAAACACCCGCGCTGCACGGCTTCGCATAGCGGTTCCATTCACGTGGCGGACGTAGACTGCATCGGCACGCTGAAGGATAAAAGGAGCTCGACCATGAAACGATTGCTTCGCTTTGCCGCCTTGCCGCTCGCCATCGCGCTGCCGCTGGCCGCGCAGGCCCAGGAGGGCGTCGTCAGCGCGAATATCGGCCTGCGCGCCGGGCCCGCGCCCGAGTATCCTGAAATCATGGTGCTGCTCTACGGCGCCGATGTGTCGGTGCAAGGCTGCACCGGCGGTTGGAGTTGGTGCGATGTGATCACGGACGGCGCCCGTGGCTGGATTCCCGGCGATTACATCGAATACGACTACGATAATCAACCGGTGCTGCTGTCGGATTACGGCGAGCGCATCGGCATTCCGATCGTCGTTTTTTCGATCGGCACGTACTGGGACAACTATTACCGCGACCGCCCGTTCTATCGCGACCGCGGCAGTTGGTATCACCGTCGTATTGCCATCACCGCACCGCCGCCGCCGCCACGGTTGCGCGGCGGCCTCCATTCATTGCCGCAACCGGCAGGTGGCGGCCATCATGTAAACCCGCCGAATCCGCCGCGGGTGCCGGTGAACGGTTCGCATTCCCATGGCAATCCCCAAGGGAACAATTCCCGCGGTGATAATTCCCACAGCGGCGCTCGCTTCAACGCACCCCAGCCTGCCCCGCCGCGTTCCGGGATGCAACACGAGCTGCCGGTGCACGGCCCCGTCGTGAATGGGCCACCGCATGCAGGCGCCGCGCCATCGCGTCCGGCGAATGCGAGTCGCGGCAATCATCCACAACAGAAACAAGCGCCACGCAAGAAAGACAACAACGACAACGGCCATTGATCCAACGGCTGTTGAGGCAACACAAGCCGGTTGCGCGGGAAACGTCGCGCAGACCGGCTTTTTTACGGTGCCGCGATCAGCTTACGATCGCAAAGGGACTAGAATGCGAGGCGTACTTGGGTTCCCGTGTGCGCTGCTCTTTCGTTTGGAATCGGTATTCTCAACATGATCAAGACCCACGCCTACGCCGCGCGATCGGCCGACAAACCGCTCGCTCCGCACACCATCGAGCGCCGCGCACCGGGTCCGCACGATGTGCAGATCGACATTCTCTTTTGCGGTGTTTGTCATTCCGATTTGCACACCGCGCGCAACGAATGGAAGAATACGCAATATCCCTCCGTCCCCGGCCACGAGATCGTCGGCACCGTGACCGCCGTTGGCAACCAAGTGAAAAACTTCAAGACCGGTGACACCGTCGGTGTCGGTTGCATGGTCGACAGTTGCGGTCACTGCGTCTCCTGCAAGGAAGGCGAGGAGAATTATTGCGAGAACGGTTTCACTGCCACCTACAACGGGCGTATGACAGGCGGCGAGAGCACTTACGGCGGCTACTCCGACAAGATCGTGGTCGACGAGAAGTTCGTGCTGCGCATCACCCACAAGGGCAACTTCGCCGCGGTCGCGCCGCTGCTGTGCGCAGGTATCACCACGTATTCCCCGCTGCGCCACTGGAATGTCGGTCCTGGCAAGAAGGTCGGCGTGGTCGGCCTCGGCGGCCTAGGCCACATGGGCGTCAAGATCGCGCACGCAATGGGCACGCATGTGGTGCTGTTCACTACGTCGCCGGGCAAGCAGGCCGATGCGAAACGCCTCGGCGCCGATGAAGTGGTGATCTCGAAGGACGCCGAACAGATGGCGAAACACGCCAACAGTTTCGACTTCATCCTCAACACCGTCGCCGCGCCGCACGACCTCGACGCGTTCCTTGCCCTGCTCAAGCGCGACGGCACGATGTGTCTGGTCGGCGCGCCGGCCACACCGCATCCGTCGCCGACCGTGTTCAATCTTATTTTCAAGCGCCGCCAGCTCGCCGGATCGTTGATCGGTGGCATCCGCGAAACCCAGGAGATGCTCGACTTTTGCGCCGAGCACGGCATCGTCTCCGATATCGAAATGATCGCCATGCGCGACATCAACGATGCCTATGAGCGCATGCTCAAGAGCGATGTGAAATATCGCTTCGTGATCGACATGGCAACGCTGAAGCGGGAAGCCAAGGCCGCCTGACCGTTTTCGCCGCTGCGAGGCAGCCATGAGCAAAGGCACGCACGATTACACGCCCGATCCGCGCAACGCCGATATAAAAATCAGCATCAACGGCGAGATGTTTTCGCGCAACGAAGCGCGCGTGTCAGTGTTCGACTCGGGCTTCGTGCTGGGCGACGGCATGTGGGAAGGCCTGCGCCTGCACGATGGCGGCCTGCCGTTCCTAGATCAACATCTCGATCGTCTGTACGAAGGTGCGCGCGCGATTGATCTGGACGTCGGCCTCGCCCGCGAACAATTGACGCAGCGCATCGTCGAAACGCTGCGCGCCAATGCCATGCACTCCGACGTGCACATCCGCCTGATGGTCACACGCGGGATCAAGGCCACGCCGCACCAGGACCCGCGCTTCGTGATCGGCGCGGCCACCCTTGTCATCATCCCCGAATACAAGCAGCCGCTGCCGGCCACGGTCGAGCAAGGCATCCGTCTGTTCACCGTACACGTGCGCCGCGGCGCGCCGGACGTGCAGGATCCCAAGCTCAACAGCCATTCCAAGTTGAATTGCATCCTCGCCTGCATCCACGCCAGCAAGGCCGGATACGACGAGGCTCTGATGCTCGATCCGCACGGCTTCGTCGCTACCTGCAACTCCACGCACTTCTTCATCGTGCGAAAAAATGAGGTCTGGACGTCCAGCGGCAAGTACTGCCTCGGCGGCATCACGCGCGCCAACGTCATCCGTCTCTGCCGTGCCAACGACATCCCGGTGTTCGAAAAGGATTTCAGCCTCACCGACGTGTACGGCGCCGAAGAAGCCTTCGTCACCGGCACCTTCGCGGGACTCGTGCCGGCACGCGAAATCGATGGCCGCGTGATGGGCGATGGCAAACGCGGCCCGGTGGTGCAACGCCTGCAACGGCACTATATGGAATTGGTACGTGCGGAGAGCCAGCGCGAGCCTCGCGTATGAGCGCTGCGGCGCGCGACAGCCTGCGCATCGCGATGTGGTCGGGACCGCGCAATATCTCCACCGCGATGATGCGCGCATGGGAGAACCGCGAGGACACCGCGGTCATCGACGAGCCGTTCTACGCGCATTACCTCATCGAAACCGGCGTGCAACATCCCGGCCGCGACGAGGTGATCGCCGCGCAATGCCCCGATTCCGCGCAGGTCGCGGCGATGCTCACCGGGCCGATCCCGGGCGGCAAGGCGATCTGGTACCAGAAGCACATGACCCAGCACATGTTGGCGGACATGCCGCTGGATTGGCTGGATGACGTCAGCAACTGCTTCCTGATCCGCGAACCGGAGGCGGTGGTCGCATCGTTCACCATCCAGCGCCCCGACGCCGCCGCGTGGGAACTCGGATTCGAGCAACAGGCGCGCTTGTTCGATCACGCCTGCGACCGGCTCGGCGCCGCGCCGCCGGTGATCGACGCGAGTGATGTATTGAAGGATCCGCGCGAGATGTTGGGCGCGCTGTGCGCGCGCTTAAGCAT
This sequence comes from Rhodanobacteraceae bacterium, assembly GCA_039924705.1. Taxonomy (GTDB): domain Bacteria; phylum Pseudomonadota; class Gammaproteobacteria; order Xanthomonadales; family Rhodanobacteraceae; genus 66-474. The sequence continues at coordinate 2,413 of JBDTAJ010000202.1, read as the reverse complement.
CCCCTTCAGCGAGCGCATGCTGCGCTGGCCGCGCGGCCAGCGCAGCAGCGATGGCGTATGGGCGCCGCATTGGTACGCCGGGGTGGAACGCTCCACCGACTTCGCGCCGTATCGGCCACGAGAAACCAAGCTCACTGCATTTCAGCAGAAGCTGGCTGAGGAATGTAGGCCGTTTTACAAGCGGCTGGCGGAACACCGGTTGGCACACTCGCCGAGATAGCCCATGCACGAACGACCGCCCTTCCATCTCGCCTTTCCCGTCGCCTCGCTCGCCGACGCCCGCGCGTTCTACGGCGGATTGCTCGGTTGCCCGGAAGGCCGCTCCAGCGAAACCTGGGTGGATTTCGATTTTCATGGCCACCAGATCGTCGCGCACCTGGCGCCGGAGGAACTGCGCGCCGCAGTGGCGCACGACGTGGATGGCGATGACGTGCCGGTGCGGCATTTCGGTCTGGTGCTGGACATGGCGGACTGGCACGCCTTTGCCGAGCGGCTGCGCGCGGCGGACACGCGCTTCGCGATCGAGCCACACGTCCGCTTCGAGGGCCAGCCCGGTGAACAAGCCACAATGTTCCTGCGCGACTCCAGCGGCAACGCGCTGGAGTTCAAGGCGTTCGCCGATCACTCGCGGTTGTTCGCGAAATAATCCGCCTTGCGTGACCCGACAACGGCCACCATCTTCCTGATGCCAAGGAGACAACGCATGCCCAATTACAGCAAGAATCCGGAAGCGCTCGCGCGCTTGACGCCCGAGCAATTCCGCGTCACACAAGAAGCCGCGACCGAGCGGCCCTTCGACAACGCCTATAACGCCAACAAGGCGCCCGGCCTTTATGTCGATGTCGTCTCAGGCGAGCCGTTGTTCACATCGCTGGACAAGTTCGAAAGCGGTTGCGGATGGCCGAGTTTCACCAAGCCGGTTGCAGCGGACAATGTCATTGAGAAAAACGACGCCAGCCACGGCATGGCCCGCACCGAAGTGCGCTCGCAACACGGCGACAGCCATCTCGGCCACGTCTTCAACGATGGCCCACGCGACGCCGGCGGCCTGCGCTACTGCATCAACTCCGCATCCTTGCGCTTTATTCCGCTCGACAGACTGGAGAGCGAAGGCTACGGCGATTACCGCAAGCTGTTCGACCATAACGACAAGGAGTCGAAGTCATGACGACCGAACGCGCGATCCTCGCCGGCGGCTGTTTTTGGGGCGTGCAGGATTTGATCCGCCGCCAGCCGGGCGTGATCTCCACGCGCGTCGGCTATTCCGGCGGCGATGTGCCCAACGCGACGTATCGCAAGCACGGCAGCCACGCCGAAGCGATCGAAATCACTTTCGATCCGCAGCAGATCAGCTACCGCACGCTGCTGGAGTTCTTCTTCCAGATCCACGACCCGACCACGCGAGACCGCCAGGGCAACGACACGGGCATGAGTTATCGCTCGGGGATTTATTACACCAGCGATGAACAGAAACGCGTCGCCGAGGACACCATCGCCGATGTCGAAGCTTCGGGAATCTGGCCCGGAAAAGTCGTCACCGAAGTCGCGGCCGCCGGCGATTTCTGGGAAGCGGAACCCGAACATCAGGATTACCTGATCCGCTATCCGGACGGCTACACCTGCCATTTCATCCGGCCGGAGTGGAAGTTGCCGCGGCGGAAGCAAGTCCCTAAGGTGAGTTGAAAGAGGTCACGACCGTAATGAAGAAGCATCCGCACCCCGGCGATCTGCTGCGCGAAGACGTGCTGCTGCCGCTCGGGATAGAAGTCACCGACGCCGCGCATCGGCTCGGGATGTCGCGCACAATGTTGTCGCGCGTCATCAACGGCCGAGCCGGCATCAGCCCGGATTTGGCGATCCGGTTGGAGCGGGCCGGAGTAAGCAACGCCCGATTCTGGATGACGCCGCAGGCCAACTATGAGTTGTCGCGGGCGAAACAGCGGAAACAGCCGGCCGTGCAGCGCCTGCAAGCCGCAGCGTGAGCACTTCTTGGAAGCCGATCCGGAACATCAGGATTACCTGATCCGCTATCCAAACGGTTACACCTGCCATTTCATCCGGCCGAAGTGGAAGCTGCCGCGGCATGAGAAGATCGGCTGAACTAATTTAATTCTGCCGTCCCCTCTCTTTTTTGGAACAGCCAAAGTTACGCGACAGCTTTTAGCGTTCCAAGCTTTTGGCCAAGGTTACGACGGATGCTTTGGTCAATGTGCCAGCGGGGGAGGACAGCTGCTGTCAAAGCCTCTTCGTTCCAGAGCTTCGACAGTTCATCCATACTCCATCGACCTGTGCGTTTGAGGGCTTTCGCGCTCATGACAGTTTCGGTCAACTGCTGTTCAAACCATTCGTGAACAACTTCTCGAACTGTTGTCTCACCCGACGTCCCCCCGTAATTGAGTAGCACGCGCGTTTA
>JBDTAJ010000201.1:0-5677 GCA_039924705.1 Rhodanobacteraceae bacterium | reverse complement strand
TATGCAATGCGACATGGTGCGGAATGCGACCAGATTTTTCGGAGCGAAGCTATGGTAAAAATTCGTCTTTCGCGCGCGGGCGCCAAGGGCCGGCCGTTCTACCACGTTGTGGTGACCGACCAGCGTGCTGCCCGTGATGGCCGCAATATCGCGCGGCTGGGCTATTTCAATCCGGGTGCGTCCGGTCCGGAAAAGCGTCTGGAACTGGATGTGGCCAAGTTGCAGGAATGGGTCGGCAAGGGCGCGCAGTGCTCGGACAAGGTGCGCCTGTTGGTGAAGGAAGCCGGCAAGCAGCAAGCCGCGGCGGCGTAAGTCAGCGATGGCGACGGACGAGCGGCGCGTGCTGCTCGGACGCATCGTCGGCGTGTACGGCCTGCGCGGCGAGGTGAAGATCGAATCCTTCACCGAACCGAGATTGCGTATCTTCGATTACCTGCCGTGGCTGCTGGAACCCGCGCCGGGCAAGATCGAGGAAATCGACAAGGTGCAGGGACGCACGCAAGGCAAGGGCGTGATCGCGACGCTGACCGGCATCGATGATCGCGACCAAGCGGCGGCTTTGATCGGCGCGCAGATTTTCATCCCGCGCGCGGCATTGCCGGCAGCAGATGAAGGCGAGTTTTATCGCGCCGATCTAGAAGGGCTCGACGTTGTCAACGCGCAAGGCGTATCGCTGGGCCGGGTGAGTCACTTGTTCGATACCGGCGTGCATCCGGTGTTGGTGACGCGCGAGGAAAACGGTCGCGAACATCTGATTCCGTTCGTGCCGGATGTGTATGTGCATTCGGTCGATCTGGGTGCGCGACGCATCGTGGTCGATTGGGATGCGGATTTTTAGATGCGCATCGATGTCGTCACTTTATTTCCCGACCTGATTCGCGCATGCGCGACGGCGGGGGTGGTGGGCAGGGCGCTCGAACGCGGCTTGTTCCAGATTTCAACCTGGAACCCGCGCGATTACGCCACCGACGCGTATCGCCGCGTGGACGACAGCACCTGCGGCGGCGGTCCGGGCATGGTGATGTTGGTCGATCCGCTGCGCGCGGCATTGACCGCGTCGCGTCAAGCGACACCTGATAAGACGCATACGATTTATCTTAGTCCGCAGGGATCGCGGCTGACGCAGAATAAAGTGCGGCAACTGGCGGTGATGCCGCGATTGTTGTTGCTGTGCGGACGTTACGAAGGCGTGGACGAGCGCTTGCTCGCACACGAGATCGACGAGGAACTGTCGATCGGCGATTATGTGCTGTCCGGCGGTGAACTTGGCGCGGCGGTGCTGATCGACGCGATCGGAAGATTGCAGCAGGGCGCGTTGAACGACGCGCAATCGGCGCAGCAGGATTCGTTCTCGAACGGCCTGCTGGATTGCCCGCACTACACGCGCCCGGTCAAGCACGAACTGGGCGAGGTACCGGCGGTGTTGTTGTCCGGCGATCACGCGGCGATCCGCCGCTGGCGCAGGAAGCAGGCGCTGGGGCGGACGTGGTTGCGTCGGCCGGATTTGCTGGAAAATTTGTCGCTCGGCGACGAATCGAAAAAGCTGCTGGACGAATTCCAGCGGGAACACGAAAACGCTACGGGTAAACACCATGAACAAGATCATTGAACAATTCGAAGCCGCGCAGATGACCCGCACGATGCCGGAGTTCGGCCCCGGCGACACCGTGGTCGTCAACGTCAAGGTCAAGGAAGGCAACCGCGAGCGCGTGCAGGCGTTCGAGGGGGTGGTGATCGCGCGCCGCAGCCGCGGCCTGCATTCCGCGTTCACCGTGCGCAAGATGTCGCACGGCACCGGCGTGGAACGTGTATTCCAGTCGCACAGCGCGGCGATCGAGTCGGTGCAGGTCAAGCGTCGCGGCAAGGTGCGTGGCGCCAAGCTGTATTACCTGCGCGGGCTAGAAGGCAAGGCCGCGCGCATCAAGGAGAACCTCGCCGCGCGTGCGTCGACCTCCGCGGAATAAATTTTCGCTATCGCAAAACAAGAAAGCCGCGTGGAGCGATCCGCGTGGCTTTCTGCTTTTGTGCGATCTTTTCGGCGGTAGAAGATAATCACTGATGCGAGGGTCCCGTCCCGTCGCTCTTGTCGCCCAGCAACCGTCGCACCACCACGTAGAACACCGGAACCAGCAGCAGGCCGAGCGCGGTGGCGCCGATCATGCCGCCCATCACGCCGGTGCCGATCGCGTGCCGGCTGTTGGCGCCGGCGCCAGTGGAGATCGCCAGTGGCAGCACGCCGAGGATGAAAGCGATCGAGGTCATCAGGATTGGGCGCAGGCGGATTCGGCAGGCTTCCAGCGTGGCCGCGAGCAAACCGATGCCATCCTTGCGCATGTCGTGCGCGAATTGCACGATCAGGATCGCATTCTTGGCCGACAGGCCGATGATCGCGATGAGTCCAATCTTGAAATACACATCGTCCTGCAAGCCGCGCATGCTGGTAAGCGCGGCCGCGCCGAGCACGCCCAGCGGCACCACCAGCATCACCGCAACCGGCACCGACCAACTTTCGTACAATGCGGCCAGACACAGGAACACCACGATCAGCGAGAGGCCGAACAACATCGGCGCCTGCGCGCCGGAGATGATTTCCTGCAACGATTGTCCCGACCATTCGTAGCCGATGCCGTTGGGCAGGTACTTGGCAACCAGTTCCTGCATCGCCTGGATCGCATCGCCGGAACTGTAGCCGGGCGCCGCGCTGCCGGTCAGTGCGATCGAACCGGAACCGTTGTAACGATCCAGTTCCGGCGGCGCCAATGTCCAATTGGTGGATACCACGCTGGTCAGCGGTACCATCGCGCCGCTGGATGAGCGCGTGTAGAAATCGCCGATGTCGGATGGACTCATGCGATTGGGCGCGTCTGCCTGCATTTCCACACGCAGCACGCGCCCCTGATAGTAGAAATCGTTGATGTAAGCGGGCGCCAGCATCAACTGGATCGCGTTGTACACGTCGCTGACCGACAGCCCCATGGATTGCGCCTGCACGCGATCCACGCGCATGTCCACGGTAGGCGCGTCCTCCAATCCGTTGGTGCGCACGTTCTGCAGGCGCTTGTCCCGGGCCGCCGCGGCGATCAGCTTGTCGCGCGCTGCGATCAGTGCGTCGTGACCAAGGCCGGAGCGATCTTCCAGCTCGAAATCGAAACCGGCGAACTGGCCCAGGCCGCGGATCACCGGGCGATTGATCGCGACTACCTGCGCATCGCGGATCTGCGCGAACTTGCTATTGAGGCTTGCAATGATCTGGCTGGCGTCGTGCTTGCGCTTGCTCCAGTCCTTCAAGTGGATGAAGGCCATGCCGACGTTCTCACCGTTGCCCACGAAACTGAAGCCACCGATGTCCAGCACATTCCCCACGTCGGGATCCCGCATCACGATCTTCTCGACATTCTTCATCACCGTCGAGGTGCGGTCCATGGTGGCGCCCGCTGGCAACTGCACGGTGGTGAGCACCTCGCCCTGATCTTCCTCCGGCACGAAGCTGGAAGGCAGATGCCACAGCAACGCCACGGTGACCAGCACCGCGACGCCATAGCCGAGCATCCAGCGCGGCGTGTGCCGCACCGCCTTGGTCAAACGCGACAGATAATGCCGCGCCAGACTCTCGTAGCCATTGTTGAACGCGCGCAGGAAGCGGTTGGTGTGCTCGTGTTCGGGCCGCAACAAGCTCGCACACAACGCCGGTGTGAACGACAGCGCCATCAGCGCCGACAATCCCATCGAGACCGCAACGGTCATCGCAAACTGCCTGTAGATCGCGCCGACACTGCCGGGCATCAGCGCGGCCGGGATGAACACCGAGGCCAGCACGGTGGTCACCGCGATCACCGCGCCGGTGATCTGCTGCATGCCCTTGCGGGTGGCTTCTTTCGCCGGCAGCCCTTCCTCGCGCATGATGCGCTCGACGTTCTCTACCACCACGATCGCATCGTCCACCACGATGCCAATCGCCAGCACCAGTCCAAACAGGCTGAGCACGTTGATCGAGAAACCGAACGCATACATGCCGACGAAAGCGCCGGTCAGGGCGACCGGCACGACCAGCGTGGGAATCAACGTGGCGCGCAGGTTCTGCAGGAACAGCAGCATCACGATGAACACCAGCACGATCGCCTCGGCGAGCGTCTTCACCACTTCGATGATTGAGACCTTGACGAAGCCGGTGGTGTCCACCGGAATGGACCACTCCACGCCCGCCGGAAAATTCTTGGCGAGTTGGTCCATCTTCGCCGTGACCGCGTCGGCCACTGTCAGCGCGTTGGCGCCGGGCAACAGCGACACGCCGAACGCCGATGCGGGCTTGCCGTTGATCCGCGAGAAGTTGCCGTAGTTGTAGGAACCCATCTCCACGCGCGCGACGTCGCCCAGCCGCACCACGCTGCCGTCCGCGTTGGCGCGCAGGATGATGTTGCGGAATTGCTCCGGATTGCTGAAGCTCGATTCCGCCGACACCGTGGCGGTGATGCCTTGACCGGGAACCGAAGGTTGCGCGCCGACCGAGCCGGCCGCGAACATCACGTTCTGCGCGCGCACCGCGTTCAGCGCGTCGGTCGCGGTCAGGCCATAGCCTTGCAGCTTCAGCGGATCCAGCCAGATCCGCATCGCGTATTCGGAGCCGAACTGGTTGATCGAACCGATGCCGTCCAGGCGCGAGATCGGGTCTATGATTTGGGACGCGATCAGGTTGCCGAGCGCAGCGGGAGTCATGCTGCCGTCGATCGACTGCAGCGAGACTACTTCCAAGAAGCCGGTGCCGGATTTGCGCACGGTCACGCCGAGATTGTTCACCGCCACCGGCAGCCGCGGTTCCGCCGCATTCACCGCGTTCTGGGTCTGCACCGCGGCGGTGTCGAGATCGGTGCCGCTCTTGAAATACAGCGTGAGGTTGGCGGAACCCGTGGAACTCGATGACGAGCTGAAATAGAGTAGGTTGTCTATGCCGGAGAGGTTCTGTTCGATGACCTGCGTCACCGTGCTCTGGATCACCTGCGCGTTGGCGCCCGGATAACTCGCGCGAATCTGCACGCTGGGCGGCGCGATCGGCGGATACGCTTCGATCGGCAGGTTGAAGATCGCGAGCGTGCCGCCGAGGGTGATCAGGATCGCGATCACCCATGCGAAGATCGGACGGCCGATGAAGAATTGCGGCATGGATGCTTCAGCCGCCGGAACTGTCGCTGGAAACCGGCGCGTTCGCATCCGGCTGATACGGGATCGGCTGCACGCGCGCGCCCGCTTGCGCTTTCTGCACACCGGAGACGATCACGCGATCGCCATCGTCGAGTCCGTTTTCGATCACCCATTGTGAACCGCGTTGGCCATCCAGCGTCACGCGTTTGCTTCGCACCTTGTCGTCGGCGCCGACAACCAGCAGATAGGCGCCCTGCGCATCGCGCTGCACCGCCGCCTGCGACATCAGATAGGCATGATGGCGTAGCCCCAACGTCAACCGCAGCTTGACGAACATGCCCGGCAGCAGCGTGCGATCTGGATTGGGGATCAATGCGCGCAAAGACACCGCGCCGGTTTGCGGATCGACCGCGAGATCAGAGAAATCCAGCGTGCCGGTGTGCGGATATACGCTGCCGTCCGGCAACAGCACTTGCACCCGCGCCTGATCGGACGCAGACAATTTCAGATCGCCGGAAGCCTGCGCGCGGCGCAGCGTTTC
>JBDTAJ010000200.1:0-28996 GCA_039924705.1 Rhodanobacteraceae bacterium | reverse complement strand
GCGGCGCTCTGCCGCGCAGTCATGTGTTGATCCTGTGCAATGAGGAAGACGGCGTTGCCTGGGTACGCACGCGCGGATTGCGCAAGTTCGCGCGCCCTGACATCAGCCTGCGCGGCGTGCCGCCGGTCGATATCGACCGCGCCGGCGAACTGGCCGAACGGCTGGTCGAACTCGAGGTGATGGGCATGCGTTTCGCCGACGGCACCGCCCTGGACGTGGAAGGGGTGCCGCGCGGATTGGTCGCCAAGCTCGGCGGCACGCTGGATGATCCGCAGTTCAACAATACGCACGTCGAATTCAACTGGCCCGCGACGTGAGTCACCGCTGACATATCGCGCACCAATACGTCATCCGTTGGCCGATCACCGCCGCGCGGATCGGCGCGCCGCAGACCTTGCATGGTTCACCCGCGCGGCTGTACACGAACAATTCCTGTTCGAAGTAGCCCGGAGCGCCGTCGGGCGCGAGAAAATCGCGCAGCGTTGTGCCGCCGCGCGTGATCGCGTGCAGCAGCACGCGCCGAATTTCCTCCGCCAGTCGCGCGTAATGTACGCGAGAGATCGAACCCGCCGCGCGTTTGGGATGGATGCCGGCGGCGAACAGCGACTCGCTCGCGTAGATATTGCCGACGCCCACCACGATCGCCTGATCCATCAGAAACGTTTTCACCGCGGCGCTGCGCCCGCGTGATTTACCCCACAACCAGTCGTCGTCGAACGCCTGCGACAATGGTTCCGGTCCCAGACCACGCAGCAGCGGATGGATTTCGCCGGGTTGCTGCCATAACAGACAACCGAACCGGCGCGGATCGTTGAAGCGCAGCGCACGTCCTGAATTCATCACCAGATCGTAGTGATCGTGCGCGCGCGGCGGCATTTCCGCATCGAGGATGCGCAGCGAACCGGACATGCCCAAATGCAGCAATGCGCTGCCGGCTTGCGTGTGCAGCAGCAGATATTTGGCGCGACGTTCGACCGCGTCGATGCGTTGTCCCGGCAAGATATCGCGGATCGCGCGCGGAATCGGCCAGCGCAGATCGGGCCGCCGCAGGATCACGAGCCTGACGACATGGCCCTGCAGGTGCGGGGCGATGCCGCGTTTGGTGGTCTCTACTTCTGGCAGTTCTGGCATGAACGTGCGGCGCGGTCAACGCGACGATGTGCTGTCCGGTTCGTTGCGCGCGGGCTTCAGCGCCAACGCGATTTCCGGACTGTCCTGTCTTGGCACCAGCGCGACGCTCTCGCCGACCTCGACGTAGCGCAGGTTGTCCAGCGCCGATAACGCGCCGTAGCGCAAGATCATGCCATCCAGCGTCAGCGTGGCGGCGGGTGACGACAAACCGATCCTGGCTGGATCGAATTCGCCCTGTTTGGCCCAGCGCGCCACCGGTGTAGCGGCGAGATCCGCCAGCCGCTGCAAGCGCGCATCGTTGCCGCGCATCGCAGTCGGCGCGGTGCGCCACCAATGGCCGTCGCGCTTGACGAAGATTTGCGGTGCGCCTTGCGCGACCACCAGTTCGATGCGCGTGATCGCGTCCGCATCCAATTCGGTCAACGCCGGCGGCGACGAGTGATAGTCGCGCAACCCCAGCCACAACACGACCGCGACCAATACGGTGACGGTCAGCAACAACCCGATACGTTGACGCGCTACCCGGCGCATACGCTAACGCCGCCGCCGGCGCCATGTAATCGCGATGCCGGTCGCGAGCAGCAACAATGGCAAGGCGATCAGAAAACCCCAGGTGATTCCGTCAAGATCGAGTTGCGTAAGTTTCAACGCGCGGTCTGGCGCGCCGCGCGGCGGCAGGCCGACCAGCGCGTCGTCGTTGAGCAACCAGTCGACCACGCGCTCGCCGAGCGCGCGGTTCCCGCCGTTGCCCAAAAAGCTGTTGGAAAGAAAATCGCCATCGCCGATCACCACCGCACGCTGCTCGTTCTTGTCGGGGCTTGGCGACAAGCGCGTGAGTGCGAGTCCGAAATCCAGCGGCCCGCGCAGCTCGCCGAGCGACGCGTCGTATTTGATGGTCGACGCCTGCGCCGGATCGACTGGCGCGATCTGGTTCCAGCTTTGCGCACCGCTGGAGAGGATCGGCACGGACGCCCACTCCGCGCCGCTCACGACGGCCAGCGCGGCAACCTGCGGATACAGCGTGTTCAATTTGAAACCATGTGTGATCGCTTGCGGTGGATACACGGTCTCCACGATCAAGCGCGGATCGCCGAGCCCGAACGCCGCGCCCGTGCCATCGACCAGCGTGCCCGGCAGCACGCGCATGCCCAGCATCTGCGCCAGCGGGGTCAGACCCACCTCGCCGGTGTCGGGTTCGGTCAGCCACAATAAATTGCCGCCGTGGTCGAGCCAGTCGCGCAACGCTTGCACCGCGGTCGGCGCCAACTCCGCCTGCGGGCTGGCGAGCACCACCAGATCCGCGTTACGCGGCACGCCCGCGCTTTGCGCGAGATTCATCGGCAGCGCGCGAATCCCGCGCGTGGACAACTGCGCGATGAATTCGCCGAGATCGGCATTGGCCTTACCATTCGCATTGCGTTCGCCATCGCCGGTGACGAACGCGATCAGCCGGTCGCGGCTGCGCGTCAGCCGCGCCAGCGCGTCGTTGAAGCTGCGCTCGTCCAATTGATCGATGCGCTGCTCGCGATCGTGCCAACGCAGCACGATTTCGCCGTCGACGCTGATCGCTTGTTTGCGCATCAGTGCAGGATCGGCGTCCGGATCGACGAAGGTCAGTTTCAAATCCGGTTTGTAACGCTGATAGCGCGCGATGAACGCGGCGATCTGCGCGCGGAGATCACCAGTTGGCCGCGCATAGCTCGTCGCATGCACCGGCCCCGGCAACTGCGCCAGGATCGCGCGGCTTTCCGGCGCGAGGCTGGCGCGCGCGCCAGCGCTCCAGTCGGCGATGATGCTGTAACGCGCCGACAACAGCGCGATGCACGCCGCGCCGACGATCAGCAACGCCGCAAACAGCCACGCATCGGCGCGTTCCCGCCAGGCGCGCATCAGCCGCGCACCTTTTCGGCCGCCACTCGCCGCACGGCCAGGGCCAGCGCGACGACGATCAGCAGCAGGAAATACACGACGTCGACGCTGGCGACGATGCCGTGCAGCAACGGCGTGAGATGCGTCGGCAGCGACAGATAAGCCAGCCAGCCGATGCCGACACCGCTTGCGCGCGCGCCGATGTCGAGCGATGCCAGGATCAAAGCGATCAGCAGCGCGCCAGCCGCGGCCAAGGCCGGATGTGAAGCGAACGCGGAACACGCGATCCCGATCGCGGTCAATGCGGCGACGCACAACGCGCAGCCGAATAGCGCTGCTGCGAATTGGCCCCAGTCTGGCGTGGTCGTGTGCGCCAACGCCAGCGGCATCAACGCGATCACCATCAACAACACCCACAGGAACAGGAGCGCGGAGAAAAACTTTCCCAGCACAAGCCGCGTTGGCGGCAAGCCGGCCGCGAGCAGCAACGGCAAGGTGTGCGCGCGCCGCTCTCCCGCCAGTGCGTGCATCGTCACCAACGGCGCCAGCAGCACACACAGTTGCACGTAAGCCAGCAGTTGCGGGACTGCGACCAGATCGGTGAAACCGGGACCGGAAACATTCGCGACGAGTTTCGGTTGCGCCACGAGGAAGGTATTGAGATCGAGCAAGAACGTCCATGCCAGCACCGCCAGTGCGATCGCCGCGAACGTCCACGCGAATGGGCGCACCAATAGGCGTTTGAGATCCAGTCTTGCAACCGCGAGTGCGCTCATATCGCGGCGGACTCCACCATATATTCGCGCGCGATCGCCAGGAACAATCGGTCCAGCGCGCCGCGATCGGTCGCGATCGGCGCGTCGTGACGCACCTGTCCTTCGTGCAGGATCACCACGCGATCGCACATCGCTTCCACCTCGCCCAGCACGTGGGTCGAGATGATCGTGGCGCGCTGATCGGACAAACCGCGGATCAATTCGCGCAGTTGCGCGGTTTGCACCGGGTCGAGTCCATTGCCGGGTTCGTCCAGCACCAAGAGGTCAGGGTCGTGCAGCAGCGCCTGCGCCAATCCGACCCGTCGCTTCTGGCCGAGCGACAATTGCCCGCTCAGACGATGCGCCATCGACGCGAGATCGAGCCGCAACAGTTCGCGTTCGATCGCCGCCTTGCGCGCGGCGCGGGCCATGCCGCGTAAACGGCCGCAGGCGTCGAGGTATTCGCAAACCGTTAATTCCGGCCATAAAGGGACGTTTTCGGGCAAATAACCGATACGGGTACGGGCGAGCTCCGGCGTTTCGTGCAGATCGCAACCTTCGACGCGCACGACGCCCGAAATAGGCGCCAGGACACCCGCAATCATCGCCAGCGTGGTCGATTTACCGGCGCCATTGACGCCCAGAAGCCCCAGCACGTCGCCCCGATTCAGGCTGAACGAAACCTCGCGGACGATTTCGCGCCCGGCGAGCCGCCGGCTGACACGATCCAGTTGCAGCAGGGGCGAGGCTGAAGGCAAGTTCATGCGTGAAGCTTAAGGCATTGCAACGTATTATTGCGGCCGCATCTTTGATCCCGCGACAGGCTGACAGCGCGATGGCGTTGCCCTAAACTGGCAGCGTGGCACGATAGCTGCACGGATTTTGTATCTGCCCCTAACGGGCGTTCGTATAAACTGCTGCACGTTGTACCCTTATTGTTTTACTGCGATCGTCCCTGTCGCGAGAATCAAAAGGCGGACATCCTGTCCGCACTCCTCGAAAAACTTATGATCGACACCCTGCTCAATTTCGGCGCACATGGATTGGCGCACGCCAGCGGGCTTGTCATCGCCCTGTTCCTGCTGATCTCGACCCAGCTCACCATTTTTTCGGTGACGCTGTATCTGCACCGCAGCCAGGCGCATCGCGGCGTGGATTTCCATCCCGCGCTCGCGCACTTTTTCCGTTTCTGGAGCTGGCTTACCACCGGCATGATCACCAAGGAATGGGTGGCGGTGCACCGCAAGCACCACGCGCATTGCGAGACCGAGGAAGATCCGCACAGTCCGCAGATTGTCGGCATCAGGAAGGTGTTCTTCGAAGGCGTGGAACTGTATCGCTCGGCCACGGCCAACGCAGCGGATATGGAGAAGTATGGGCGCGGCACGCCCGATGACTGGATGGAGCGCAATGTTTACGCCACACACTCGTCACTGGGCCCGACCCTGATGGCGCTGATCTGCGTCACGCTGTTCGGCGTGGGCGGCATGGCGATCTGGGCGGTGCAGGCGCTGTGGATTCCGATCTGGGCAGCCGGTGTGGTCAACGGCATCGGCCACTGGTGGGGCTATCGCAATTTCGAAACCACCGACACCGCGACCAACCTGACCCCGTGGGGTTTCTGGGTCGGCGGCGAGGAGCTGCACAACAACCATCACGCATTCCCGAGTTCGGCCAAGTTCGCGCTGCGCAAATTCGAGTTCGATATCGGCTGGGCGGTGATCCGCGTCTGCCAGAGGCTGGGGCTTGCGAAAGTGCTGCGCGTGGCACCGTCGCTGGACGTGCGGCCCAACGTCAACCTGCCCGACGCGGAAACGCTGAAAGCGATCCTGACGCATCGCTTCCAGGCGATGACCGATTACTACAAGTTGGTGATCAAACCGACCCTGCGCGAGGAAGCTGCTGTCACGCAAGACGCCCAATCAGTGCCGCGACGCATGCGCCGCGCGTTGGCTGACGGCGGCCGCTGGTTGAATACCGAAGGTCACGCGCGTTTGACGGCATTGATCGAGAAACGACCGACCCTGCGCACCGTAGTGGAATACCGCGCGCGACTGGCGGCGTTGATCGAACAGCGTGGACCGGATTCCGCCTTGGCCGGCTTGCAGCAGTGGATCGCCGAGGCCGAAGCCAGCGGCAACCGCAAACTCGCCGAGTTCGCGATCAAGCTCAAGGGTTACGCTGTCGCGCGGGCATGATCAATCGATTTTTCGATCCCAATAAAAAACCCGCCGATCGGCGGGTTTTTTATCATTTAATCTTGCCTTCCTTGTAGATCACGTGTTTACGGACGACGGGGTCGTATTTCTTGACCTCCATCTTGTCCGGCGTGTTCTTCTTGTTCTTGTCGGTCGTATAGAAGTGACCAGTGCCGGCCGAGGAAGTCAGGCGGATCTTGTCGCGTTTGGATGCCATGTGGTTCTCCTCAAATCTTCTCGCCGCGCGCGCGCAGTTCGGCGAGCACGGATTCGATGCCGTTCTTGTCGATGGTGCGTAGCGCATGGCTCGACACGCGCAGCTTCACCCAGCGCTTTTCGCCCGCGACCCAGAACCGGCGTTCGTGCAGGTTCGGCAGCCAGCGCCGCTTGGTCTTGTTGTTGGCGTGCGACACATTGTTGCCGCTACGCGTTCCTTTTCCGGTGACCTGGCATACTCGCGCCATGACGTTTTCCTCTTGATCCCGCATGGCCCGCGGGAGATCGGCCCGGCGATGCATCCACGCGATGCCGGAAGGGCCCTTAGCCTCCGCATCGCGTCGCGGAGGACGCCCGGAAAGCCCGGGCCGGCCCAGAATCAAGCCGCAAAGCATAGCAGGCCGTACACGACCGGAGCAACGCCGCGTGCAGGCCGTGCGCGGCTGTGGGACAATCCGCCTTCTTTGTACCGGACAACCATCGGAGTCCACCGATCATGGCAGAACAGACACCGGCCCCCGGCAACGGCCAGGCCGCGCCGCAGCCGCAATTGGCCCTGCAGAAAATCTATGTGCGCGACGTCTCGTTCGAGGTGCCCAACGCGCCGGGCGTTTTCCAGGAGGAAGGCCAGCCGCAGGTGCAGTTGAACCTGAGCCACAAGGCCGGCCCGGCGGGCGACAATGGTTTCGAGGTGGTGTTGACCTTGACCGTCACCTGCACGCTCAACGAGCGCACCGCGTATCTCGCCGAAGTCCAGCAGGCCGGTGTTTTTTCGGCGATGGGTTTCGCGCAAACCGATCTCGACGCGATCCTCGGCAGCTATTGCCCGAACGTGTTGTTCCCGTATGCGCGGCAAATCGTCTCCGATCTGGTGCAGAACGGCGGCTTCCCGCCGCTGCTGTTACAGCCGATCAATTTCGACGCGTTGTACGCCGAACAACGACAGCGCGCGGCCGGCGGCGGTGAAACGCCCGCGCTGAACGCCTGAGCCATCATGGACCGAGGGGCGACCGTCGCCGTCCTCGGCGCGGGTTCGTGGGGCACGGCGCTTGCTGCGCTGTTGACGCGCAACGGTGCGCGCACGCGCCTGTGGGGACGCGGCGCGCAAGCATTGGCGGCGATCGCCGCCGCGCACCGCAACGCGCGCTATCTGCCGGATGCGGAGTTGCCGGTGGAATTGACATACCAACCCGACTTGCGCGAGGCGCTGCGCGATGTCGACGTTGCGCTGGTCGCGGTGCCCAGCCATGCCTTCCATGCGATGCTCGAGGAAGCCGCGCCGCATTTGCCGAAGAATGCTGGTTTCGCTTGGGCGACTAAGGGCTTCGAGCCGGGCACCGGGCGGTTTCTGCACGACCTGGTCGGTGAACGCCTGCCGGGTACGCCCGCGGCCGTGGTGACCGGGCCGTCGTTCGCGCGCGAAGTTGCGGCCGGGTTGCCGACCGCGGTCACCGTGCATTCTTCCGACGATGCCTTTGCGCATCGAGTCGCGGGTCTGCTGCATTCGTTCGCGTTCCGCGCCTACACCGGCAACGACATGCTCGGCGCAGAGCTCGGCGGCGCGATGAAGAACGTGCTGGCGGTTGCCACCGGCGTGGCCGATGGCATGCAATTGGGTTTGAACGCGCGTGCCGGATTGATCACCCGCGGCATGAACGAGATGCTGCGTCTGGGCGCAGCGCTCGGCGCACAGGCGCAAACGCTGATGGGCTTGGCTGGTTTGGGCGATCTGGTCTTGACCTGCACCGGCGAACTGTCGCGCAACCATCGCTTCGGCGTCGCGTTGGGCCGCGGTGTGCCGCTGCAACAGGCGCTGCAAGATATCGGACAAGTCGTCGAAGGCGCGGTGACCGCGGATGAAGTGATGCGGCTCGCCGATCGCCACGGGCTCGACCTGCCGATCTCGCAACACGTGCAGGCCGTGCTGCGCGGCGAGATGACGCCGACCAATGCTTTGCGCGCACTGCTGGCTCGTGAGCGCAAGGCGGAATATCCGGAGCATTTATTTCGCACTTGATCGCGGCTAATGCGCATTTGCAAGGGTGCGGTCATGGATTGCCGTATCCACGCGCGGGAATAGCGCATTGAGGGTATGCTCGGCGTTTTGATCTGCGGAAACTTGGGCCCCAGGATGCAACGCCGCAACGCCTCGCCCGGATTGTCGTCGGAACCCGCCGCGCGCCCGGACAAGGGCGCGGCCGTGTCGTTGCCCGCCGCGTGGCGCCGCCTGTTATCCGAGCCTGGCAAACGCCGTGCGCCATCCGGCGTGATCCTCGGGTTCCTGATGGAATTGCCGCACGATGAGCCGCCCGTTTCCAGGGTCGAGGTCGCGCCGGTGTTGCTGGAGTCCGTGGCCGACGGTCGACTCGGCCGCGCGGTGCCGCTCGATCCCAAACAACTGACCCACGCCGGATTGCCAGCACCGGCGCTGCGTCTGGCCGCCGGCGTCCTCGGCTTGCCGCAGACCCAGCGCAAAGGCCGCAGCTATGCGCATCTGTCCGGCAGTTTCGGCGATGCGCTGCTGACCGAAATCCTCGATACCGCGCCTTGCTTGCTTGGCGGGGTCGCCGGCTTGCGGTTGTCGCGCGGCAAACCGCGAACGTTGACTTGGCACTGGCAACTGGAAGCCGATGGCCGCCAGCGTCTGCTGCCGGAACTGCCACGCAACCAGCGCCTGTTGCGCATCGGCGGGCTATGGGCGCTCGATCCGGAACGCGCGGAACTGGCTTTTCTGGAAGGCTCCGACAACGAGGTCATGCTGTTGGATGCGCCGCCGCTGTCGCCGGAATACGGCGAGGCATTGGCACAGGCGCTGATCGCGTCACCTTTGGCCAAGCGCGTGCCGGCGCCGCGCGCGTTCGCCGCGGTCGAGCGCGCGGAAGTCTCGCCGAAACCGGTGCTCACTCTGCATGCATTGACGCGCCACGCGCGGATCGGCGCAGGCACGCCGCCGCTCGCGTATGCGCGGCTTGCGTTCGACTACGGCGGCGAGCGGCTGCCAGGCCGCGGTGGCGAACCGCTGGTGCGCCGAGTGCGCGATGGCAAACTGGTCGAGATCGCGCGCAAACGCGCGGACGAATTGGCGACGATGGAGCGTCTGGAAGGTTTCGGTCTCGCGCCCGCGGTTGATTGCGAAGGCCTGCCATGGGACATGGCCGATACGTTGCCGGAAGACGCGTGGCTGTTTCCCGGCAAGGGGTACGCCGGCGCGCTCGAGGTCAACACGCCGGCACGCTGGCTGGGCCTGCGCGAAAAACTCGAGGGCGATGGTTTCAGCGTGGACTACGCCTCGAGCTTCCCGTTCGAAGTGTTGGAAGGCCCGCCGCGCTGGTACGGCGTGGCCAGCACCGATCACGGCGACGACGCGTTCGAATTCGAGATCGGCATCGAGGTCGAGGGTCAGCGCGTGAATCTGTTGCCCGCGGTCGGACGCGCATTGTCCGAACACACGTTGTCGTTGACGCCGCCGCCCAACGAAACCGACGACGCGGTGTGGTACGCGCCGGTCGATGAGCGCCGCCGCGTGCCGGTGCGCCTTGCCACATTGCGCGCGTTGTTGGCGCCGCTCGCCGAATATCTGCAACGCCCGCGCGAAAAACTGCGTCTGCCGCGCGTGCAGGCCGGGCGGCTGGAGGAGTTCGCGCAAGCCTTGCCGAAAGATGCCGGTGTGCTGGATGCGCCGAAAGAGCTGACCGGTTTCACCACGCGCCTGCGCGAAGCTGCCGCGCACGCGTCGGACGCGGTACCGGCGGATCTCGTGGGCGAGTTGCGGCCGTATCAGCGCGAAGGCCTGCGCTGGTTGAATGCGCTCGCCGACGCAGGATTGGGCGGTGTGCTCGCCGATGACATGGGTCTGGGCAAGACCGTGCAATTGCTGGCGCATCTGCTCGCGTTGAAACAATCCAGCGCATTGACACAACCGGCGCTGATCGTCGCGCCCACCAGTTTGATTCCGAACTGGCAGGCCGAGGCCGCGCGTTTCGCGCCGACGCTGAAAGTGTTGACGCTGCACGGCCCCGAGCGCGTGCGCAGTTTCGATCGCCTCGCCGGCAACGACGTGATTCTTACGAGCTACGCACTGCTGCCGCGCGATCTGGCCGTGTTGCGCGAACAGCCGTTCGCGTTGGTGGTGCTGGACGAAGCGCAGCAGGTGAAAAATCCGCGCACGCAGGCACGACGCGCGTTGCTTTCCATCGCAAGTGGGCGGCGCGTGTGCATGACCGGCACGCCGCTGGAAAATCACCTGGGCGAACTGTGGTCGCAGATGGATCTGGCCGTGCCCGGCCTGCTCGGCGACGAAGGCGCATTCCGCCGCCATTACCGCATCCCGATCGAACGCCAGGCCGATGCCGAGTGTCAGGCACGGCTCAATCATCGTCTGGCGCCATTTATTTTGCGCCGGACGAAAGCGCAGGTCGCCGCCGACTTGCCGAAGAAAACCGAAATCGCACGGCGGATCGAATTGTCCGGGCGTCAGCGCGAACTTTACGAATCGCTGCGGGTGAATCTGGCCGAGGAGTTGCGCGAGGTGATCCGCCAGCGTGGCATCGAGCACAGCGGCATCATCGTGCTCGACGCGCTGCTGAAACTTCGCCAGGCCTGCTGCGATCCGCGCCTGGTGAAACTCGAATCCGCGCGCGGCGTGCGCGAGTCGGCGAAACTCGAACTGTTGATGGAGATGGTGCCCGAGCTGGTCGCGGAAGGTCGGCGCGTGCTGCTGTTCTCGCAATTTACCGAAATGCTGGCGCTGATCGCGCGTGAACTGGATCGCCGCCATCTGAAATACGTCACGCTGACCGGCGACACCCGCGACCGCGCGGAACCCGTGCGCAAATTCCAGGACGGCGAGGTGCCGCTGTTCCTGTTGTCGCTGAAAGCCGGCGGCGTGGGACTCAACCTCACCGCCGCCGACACCGTGATCCACTACGACCCATGGTGGAATCCGGCGGCGGAAGCGCAGGCGTCCGACCGCGCGCATCGCATCGGCCAGGACAAACCGGTGTTCGTCTATCGGCTGATCTGCACCAACACCGTCGAGGAACGGATCGAGGTGCTCAAGGCGCGCAAGGCCGAGCTCGCACAAGCGGTGCTGGAAGGCGGTGGCACCCGCGATCGATTGTCGCTCGACGAATCCGATCTGGAAGCGTTGTTTGCGGGTGAGTAATAGAGCGGTTTAAAAACTACTGCCCTCTGCGATAGGCTTGCGCCTAGCAGCACTTCTCTTTCCATTCGGATTGGAACTCAGCATTGAGCTCTGGATCGTTCGCCTCGAATTCCGCGAGCCCTCTGTAGTCAGACCGGCCAGTCTTCGTAATAAAGCGTTGAATCCGGATTAACGGTAGTGGGGTCGAATCACGCTTATATTTTTCGACCCCGCCAATACCCCGGTTCGCGGCTGCAATGCATGACCGCAACGATCAGCACGTAATCCGACTCGACCGAATAAAGCACCGCATATGGAAAAATGTGCGCGAGGCATCGACGGATTTCGCCATCGAACACGCGCCAGATGTTGGGTGATTCACAGATGCGCTGGATGGCGGATTCGATGCTGGCGATGAAGCGCAGTTCCAATCCTGGTTGCCGTTCGGCGTAGTAGCGTGCAGCCGACTTGAACTCTTCGATCGCTTCCGGGGTGAAACTCGAAGCGCATCACCGCGCGACGGAACGGCGCACTTGTTCCAGAGCATTCGCGCCAGGAACGGTTTTGATCTGACCGGAGCGGACTTCCTGCAAGCGGCGCTGTGCTTCTTCGACCCAAAGGCGATGCAGTGCGCCGTCATCAGCGGGATCAAGGCTTTCGACGAGTTTGTCGGCCAGCATCGCTCGGGCCTCGCCCGGCAACGCAAGCGCCTCTTCGGTGATCTTTTCGACTTCCGGTTGCATGAGCCGAGCTTACGAGTACTTGGAAAGGCTTTCAAGCGGGGCGCACATCGCATCAATCGCGAGTCAACCCATTCTTCTCCAGTGCATCCAGATACGCTTTCCAATTGCGTTCGTGGTCGCGGCCGAGCTCATAAAGCGTCAACCACGAAAAGATACCGGTGGCGTGGCCGTCGGAGAAACGCAACAGCACTCCGTAGTTGCCGACCGGTTCGATCGCGTCGATGTTGACGTCGCGTTTGCCGGGCACCAACACTTGCTGGCCGGGGCCGTGGCCCTGCACCTCGGCGCTGGGCGAGTGCACGCGCAGATATTCGCAGGGCAGCGTGAACCGTTCGCCGTTGTCGAAAGCGACTTCCAGTGCGTGTGAGGCGCGGTGCAGGGTGATGTCGGTGGGGCGGGGCGTTGTCATTCAAGGCAGTTTAACGGGTGCTCGAATACCACCCTCACCCGCTCGCGCTGCGCACTCGCTGCCCTCTCCCGCCAGCGGGAGAGGGGAAAAATGAGTCTCGAGTCCCGAAATGCTACGTCAAGACTCGACCGATACCCGATCCAATCTGATCGATCCGCGGCGGTTGGCCGGCCACATCGAGCAGCGCTTGCGCGTAGGGTTCGTCGAAGCTAATGGTGGACACTTCATCCCAGGCGAAGAACGAGGGTTCGCGTAGCCATTCCGCGTCGGGCGTGATCTCCTGCAGATTGAAGCCATCTTCCTCCATATTGAGCAGGCGGCCGATGTAGCAGACCTCGGTTTCCTCCTCGCTGTCCACATGCACGCCCATCACCGCAGCGTGCTCGGCGGTGGCGCGGATCACCTGGCCGAGGTCGTCCAGCGGGAAATCGCGTGGCAGGCGCGGATGGATCTTGCGCAGACCCAGCGCCTTGCCGATGAAGACGTGATGGGCTTCCGGCGCCTCGACTTCGCTGATGTCGCGCAAGCGCATCGCGTACAAACCGTCGAAGCCGATCTGGTCGCCGACCACCCATAACAGCAGAAATTCCAGTCCGATGCCGGCGACGTAGCCGCAGAAACTGCCTTCTTCGAGGCTAGCGCGCCATACGCGCACGAGTTCGCTGCGCTCCATCGCCGCGCGCAATTGCAGCCGGGGGCTGACCGCCGGCAGTTGGATCACATTGCTCTTGGTCATATCGTCATTCTAGCCGAGACCACAACCCGCGACCCGTCCTTCGTCACAAGATGTAGCGGGACAAGTCTTCGTCAGCGGCGAGATCTTTCAGGCTTTTATCTACATAATCGGCGTCGATCAGGTGTTTTTCGCCGCTTTTGTCTGCTGCTTCGAAGGAGATTTTTTCCAGTAGGCGCTCCATCACGGTGTGCAGTCGGCGCGCACCGATGTTCTCGGTGCGCTCGTTGACCCGCCAGGCG
Organism: Rhodanobacteraceae bacterium; assembly: GCA_039924705.1. Taxonomy (GTDB): domain Bacteria; phylum Pseudomonadota; class Gammaproteobacteria; order Xanthomonadales; family Rhodanobacteraceae; genus 66-474. The sequence goes on along the minus strand of JBDTAJ010000200.1, from coordinate 15,557 downwards.
ACCTCGGCCAGCCGGGCGATGCCGGCTTCCGTGAACTCGATGGTCACCCCTTCGGTGCCGAGCAGGGCGGCGTACTGCTTGGTCAGCGCGTTATGCGGCTCGCGCAGGATGCGCTTGAAGTCCTCGACCGACAGCGCCGACAGCTCGACCCGGATCGGCAAGCGGCCCTGCAACTCCGGGATCAAGTCGGAAGGCTTGGCCAGCGAGAACGCGCCGGACGCGATGAACAGCACATGGTCGGTCTTGACCGGCCCGTACTTGGTCGACACGGTCGAGCCTTCGACCAGCGGCAAGAGATCGCGCTGCACGCCCTCGCGCGATACGCCTGCGCCGCCCCAGTCGCTGCGCTGGCAGACCTTGTCGATTTCGTCGATGAAGACGATGCCGTTCTGCTCGCAGTTCTCGACCGCCAGTGCGCGCAACTCGTCATCGTTGAGGAGTTTTCCGGCTTCCTCGTCGACCAGCAACGGGCGCGCCGCCTTGATCGTCAAGCTGCGCTTCTGGGCGCGGCCGCCGCCGACGTTGGCGAACATTGAGCGCAATTGCTGGGACATCTCCTCCATGCCCGGTGGCGCCATGATTTCCACGCCGACGTTGCTCGCGGAAAACTCCAGTTCGATCTCACGGTCGTCGAGCGCGCCTTCGTGCAACTGGCGGCGCAGTTTTTGTCGCGTCGCGGAATCGGTGTCGGACGGCACTTGTGCGTCCCAACCCTGGCGATGCGGCAACAGTGCGTCGAGGATGCGCTCTTCGGCGCGTTCCTCGGCTTGGCTTTGCACGCGCGCCTTGGCTTGATCGCGGGTGAGTTTGTACGACACGTCGGCGAGATCGCGCACGATCTGATCGACGTCCTTGCCGACATAACCGACCTCGGTGAACTTGGTCGCTTCCACTTTCACGAACGGCGCGTTGGCGAGCGTGGCGAGCCGCCGCGCGATCTCGGTTTTGCCCACGCCGGTTGGGCCGATCATCAGGATGTTCTTGGGCGTGACCTCGTCGCGGAAGGCGGGATCGAGCTGCATCCGCCGCCAGCGGTTGCGCAATGCGATGGCGACGGCGCGCTTGGCGTCGTTTTGGCCGATGATGTAGCGATCGAGTTCGTTGACGATTTCGCGTGGGGTGAGTTCGGACATGAGATCGGAAGCAGGAAGTAGGGAGCTGGAAGTAGGAAGTAGGCAGGGCTGAATGATGGTTCGTGGCAGACAAAGATACTGTGGGAGCGACGAATGCTTTCCGACTTCCTATTTCCCACTTCCCACTTCCAGCTCTTCAATCGTGACGTTTCGGTTGGTATAAATACAGATATCGCCCGCGATGCCCAGCGCTTTCTCCACGATCGCGCGCGCATCGAGCTGCGAGTTCTGCAGCAGCGCGAGCGCGGCGGCTTGCGCGTAGGGGCCGCCGGAGCCGATCGCGATCAGGCCGTGCTCGGGTTCCAGCACGTCACCGTTGCCGGAGATCAAGAGCGAAGTGTCCTTGTCGGCGACCGCGAGCATCGCTTCCAGCCGACCCAGGCGGCGATCGGTGCGCCATTCCTTGGCCAGCTCCACCGCGGCGCGGGTCAAATGGCCGCTGTGCTTGGCGAGTTTGTCCTCGAACAGTTCGAACAGGGTGAAGGCATCCGCGGTGGCGCCGGCGAACCCGGCCAGCACGTCGGCGTCCTTGCCGAGCCGGCGGATCTTGCGCGCGTTGGCCTTGACCACTGTGTTGCCCAGCGTGACCTGGCCGTCGCCGCCGATCACGATACGCCCGTCGCGACGCACGGAAAGGATGGTGGTGGCGTGAAAGGAGTCCATGGGAGGCTCGCGCGGGCAGGGAAGACGAAGATGGGGATGAGCTGGTGGGAAGGCAAGCGTGAAACAGGGGCGAGTGGTGAGGGCGCACGAGCGCGATATTCGATGCGCCCTCGCTAGCCGCCCCTCATCCCTTGGCTTTCCGTTTCGCCCGCGGATGCGCTGCGTCGTACACCTTGGCTAGGTACTGGAAATCCAGATGCGTGTAGATCTGGGTGGTGCTGATATCTGCGTGGCCGAGCAGTTCCTGCACCGCGCGCAAGTCGCCCGAGGATTCCAGCAGGTGCGAAGCGCAGGAATGCCGCAGCAGATGCGGATACACGCGCTTCCATACACCCTGTTCGCGCGCGCGGTGCTTGATCCGCGAGCGCACCGCACCGGGCGTCAGCGGTTGGCCGTGGCGTCCGCGCACCAGCGGGTCTTCCGGACCGGGGGAATCCTGTTCGCGCAATGCGGCCAGTGCTTCCAACGCGCGGCTGCCGACCGGCACGATCCGCGTTTTCGATCCCTTGCCGGTGACGCGCAGCAATCCTTCGCCCGCATCCAGATCGCGCCAGCGCACGCCGCACAGTTCCGATACGCGCAGTCCGCTGGAATACAGCAGTTCCAGCAACGCGCGATCGCGCACCGCTTCCGGATCGTCGGCGGGAAACTCGACCAGCGCGCCGACCTCATCCACATCCAGCACCTGCGGCAATTTACGGCGCACCTTGGGTGAGCGCACGCCGAGCGCGGGATTGGCGCCGACCTCGCCGTTGCGCGCGAGAAAATGGAAGAAGCTGCGATACGCCGACAGTATCGCGCGCAGGCTGGCGGAGCTCAAGCCGCGGCGATGCTCGTTGGCAACCAATGTCTGCAACTGTTCGCCGCGCAACTCGCGCCAATGCGCGATGCCGATTGAGTTGACGAAAGTTTGCAGCGTATCCAACGCGCGCTGGTAATTGACGATCGTGCCCGATGCGTAGCGGCGCTCGCTTCTAAGGTATTCCAGAAAGCGCATCACCGCGGCGGCGAGCGGCTCGGTCATCGCATTCAATCGACCGGGAAACGCTGCAGTGCAGCTAGCAAAGCTTGTGCGATCAGTTTCAGGAAAATCGTGCCGATGCCGGGATGGAAACGGTTGACGCCCTCGCTGCCGATCGCGAGCAAGCCATCATCGCCGATCTTCAACAACGCGCACGATTGCACCTTATGCGCGCGCGCGCCAAACAGGCGATCGAGCTTGTCTTGCGCCAGTCTTCCGCATAGCGGTTCGCCACGGGCTAGGAATTCGGTGAATTGCGGCAGCGAATTTTTGCCTTGCGGTAACGCCAACAGCCAATCGGCTTTCGGCAACTCGGAGTCGCCGCGGAACAGCGCGAGACACACCAAATCGGTGTGGAAATCCTCGTTGAGCGCGGCGACGAAACTGCGGCAGGTTTCGATGAGCGTATTCGCGCGCAGCAGTCCGATGGTGAGCGAGTGCACGCGCACCATCAGTTGTTCGTTGTCGGCGGCGATCGCTATCAGAGCGGTTAGCCGTTGCATCAACTCCTCGTTGCGCGCACGCAGCGCTTCGAGTTGATACGCGGTCAACGACGATGCCGGGCCATGTTCGCGCGGGATCACCAGTTCCTGGGCGAGAGCGGGGAAGTCCTTGAGGAATTGCGGATGGCGGCGCAGATAATCGGCGACATCCATCGCTTCCAAGCCAGCCTTCAAAGTTATGTCGGACATGAGGGTCTGTTCGCAGTCAGCCAAGTGAGCCGCGTTGCGCAGCAACCCTTCGGGCCGGGGCCCTCTGCCCGCATGGCTGCGTTATCACTCGTCTATGTATCGACATACATCTTCCTCGTGATGCGTTGCCCTGCAGGCAAAGGGCCGACGGCGCGGCCCGTTTGGCTAATTGCGAACAGATCCTGTTTCCGTGCGGCATTGCGAAGCATAGTGCGCATTCGCCCACGCGCATGCAATGGGATGATTCAAGCAAACAGCTCCCCGTCATAGACGAAGGTCGCCTGTCCGGTCATCCAAAGCGCGCGCTCCGGACCCACCCAGTCGATCTCCAGCGCGCCGCCAGACAGTTCGACCCGCACGCGTTCGCCGACACGGCCAAGCTTGTGCAATGCCGCGACCGCCGCACACGCGCCGCTGCCGCAGGCGCGCGTCCAACCCGCGCCGCGTTCGTGCACGCGCAGCCGGACCGTGCGCGCATCGAGCACCTGCGCGAAGCCCGCGTTGGCACCATTCGGGAAACGCGGGTGCGCGGTGATCAGCGGGCCGAGCCGATCCACCGTCGCGTTGTCGATGTCATCGACAACGACCACCGCGTGTGGATTACCCATCGACACAATGCTCAGGGTCACGCACTCGCCATCCACGTCCAGCGCGTGACTGAGCGCTTGCGATTGCGCGTCGAACGGAATGCGCGCAGGCTCGAATATCGGCTCGCCCATGTCGACCGCGACGCGGCCATCGTCGAGCAGGCGCGCATCCACCACGCCGTCCGGCCCTTGCAGGCGCGCGGTGTCGCCGGGAAGCGCGCCATCGCGATGCAACCATGCGGCGAGACAGCGCACACCGTTACCGCATTGCTGCGCGTCGCCGCCGTCGGCATTGCGGATCGAATAAGCGGCGTCGCAGGACGGATCGCGCGAAGGTTCCAGGATCAGCAACTGGTCGAAGCCGATACCGGTACGGCGATCGGCCAGCGCGCGGACTCTGGCAACGGTGAGTTCCAACGGCGTGACGCGCGCGTCCAGCACCACGAAGTCGTTGCCGAGCCCGTGCATCTTGGTGAAGCGCAACGGCATTTATTCGAGCCTCAGCCGCCGCCGCTGCCCGAATCGGGGACGGGCAAGGTGTTCATCTCCGGCGACGACGGCGGCGGAACGTCCGGTGCGGGTACCGGGTGCGCGGGTTGCGTGGGTTGCGTGGGTTGCGTGGAAGGCGCGGGCGTGGGCCGCACCAGCGGACCCTTCTGGCCGCAGCCGGCGAGCGTGGCGAACGCGAGAATTGACGCAACCGAAACGGTCAAGCGGCGCATAGGGATGGGCTCCATGGAACGCGCGCAGTATAGCGGCCGGATTCAATCCAGCGTTTTGACGTACCGCCACGCGTCCGCGCCGTTTTCGTAAAAACCCGACTCGCGCGCGCCGCGCAGGTAGCCGTGACGTTCGTAGAGTCTGATCGCGGGCGCATTGTCGGTGCGCACTTCCAGCCGTAGCGTGTCGCAATCGCGAGCACGCGCCTCACGCTCCGCGGCTTGCAGTAACGCTGCGCCCAGCCCTCGTCCGCGCGCGGGGTGCGCAATCGCGATCGAATACAGCCGCGCCTGACGCGAGTCGCGTCGGAAGAACAGCAGTGCGCAACCGCGCACCGCGTCGGTGTCTTCGGCGACCAGCACGCAGGCGTTGGCGTTGGTCAAATGCCTGCGAAACTGCGCCCGGCTGACGCGGTCGTGGTCGAAGCTGGCGTGCTCGAGTTCCAACAGGGTATTGAGATCGTCGCGGCGCGCGGCGCGGATGCTTGGTGTCGGTCGATGCGGGGCGCTCATAGGGCGAGGTTAGGCGGCACGTACCGGGTGCCGCAAGTGCGGCGCGGTGCGCCTGGCTGCTCAAGCCCGGACGCGTTCGCGGCATTTCCAAAGGCCGACTTCTATTCAGCCCCTCAGGTAGCGCCTACACTGTGCGCCCGCACAGGATGCCGAGCCACGTGCTTGCGCGCCGGCACGATCAGGAAAGCAATACGATGAGCCGGCTGGTGATCGTGGTGGAGAAAGCTTCCGATTGGGGCTCCTACTACCCGTCCGACAACGTGGTGAGCGCGATGGACTACCTGCGCGAGCCGGTCGGCGGCGACGAGCGCGCCCACGTCATCAACCTGTGCCGCAATTACAAGTATCTGGGCACCGGGCATTACGTCTCGCTGCTGGGTGAGGCGCGCGGGCATCGCGTGATCCCCTCGGTGCGCACCATCAACGATCTGCGCCGGCGTTCGTTGTACGGCCTCGATGTCGATGACTTGAACCAGAAACTCGCGAACTTTCTCCCCGCCGGCGGACGCGACACCACCGACTTCGGCATCCTGGTCTATTTCGGCGAGACATCGTACCCGGCGTTACAGGATCTGGCGCGGCAGGTGTTCGAGATGTATCCGTGTCCGTTGTTGCGCATCGAGTTCGAACGCGAGCGGGTCTGGCAGATCAGCGCGATCAAACCGGTCGGACTGCACACTCTGGACGATGCGCAGGAAGATGCGTTCGCCCAAACGCTGGATGCCTTCACCAAACGCCTGTGGCGCAAGCCGCGCGCGCGTCGGCAATACCGTTATGACTTGGCGATGCTGGTCGATCCGGCTGAGGCGATGCCGCCGTCGAATGCGCGTGCACAAAAGGCGTTCGTTGCCGCCGGCAAGGAGACCGGTATCGAAGTCGATCCGATCGGCAAGAACGACTACACCCGGCTGGCCGAATACGACGGCCTCTTCATCCGCGAAACCACCGCGCCCGACGACCATACCTATCGCTTCGCGCACAAGGCGGAGAAGGAGGGCATGGTGGTGATGGACGACCCGACTTCGATTCTGCGTTGCACCAACAAGATCTATCTGCACGATTTGTTGCGTGCGAAAAAAATCGCGGTGCCGCGCTCGGAAATCCTCTATCGCGATGATCCGAAACAGTTGAAGGAGTTGCCGGACAAGCTCGGCTTCCCGCTGGTGTTGAAGATTCCCGACGGATCGTTTTCGCGCGGCGTGGTCAAGGTCGAGGACGCGGCCGAACTGGAACGCGCGGCGGCGCAGTTATTCCAAAGCACGGCGCTCCTGATCGTGCAGGAGTTCCTCTACACCGAGTTCGACTGGCGCGTCGGCGTGTTGAATCGCGAACCGCTGTACGCCTGCCGCTATTACATGTCGCGCGGGCACTGGCAAATCTACAACCACGCCGCGCGGGGCAATGCGAAATCCGGCGGCTTCGACACGCTGGCGGTCAACGACGCGCCGCAAGATGTGATCAAGCTGGCATTGCGCGCGACACAACCGATCGGCGACGGTTTGTATGGCGTCGATATCAAACAAACCCGCGAGCGAACCGTGGTAATCGAGGTCAACGACAACCCGTCGATCGACGCCGGCATCGAGGACGAGCATCTCGGCAATGAGCTTTATCGGCGCGTCATGCAGGAATTCCTGCGCCGGATGGAGCGCAAGCGCACCGGTGTCAACGCTTGATCCCGCCGCGTGGCCGTGAGAGCTACAAGGATGGCGGCGGGCGCGGCGATCAGCCAGAACGCGGGCGACCAACCGTACATGGCATCGTGGGCGGGCAGCGGCGTCAGGCCAAGCAATACAAGGCCGACGGCAAGCCACGTCAGCGCCGCGAGGGTCAGCGTGTCGGATTCGCCACGATTGCGGGATGAGCGATTCGACGATGGACGGGACATGGCGTGCTCCTTGTGACGAGGTGTTATCAGGATGCGCGTCGCATATCTCACGGATTGCGACATTGAAAAAGGGTTTTCCTTGCCCCGCTTGCGATGGAAGGTGCCGAAGGCGGGAAGCGGTCATGCGTGGCGTCCTGCACTCCGATTAGACTGAATCGATGACTGAAGCCACGCCCCGCTATGCCGTGTTCGGGCATCCGATCGGTCACTCGCTGTCGCCGCGGCTGTACGCGCTGTTCGGCGCGCAAACGGGCATTTCGCTCGAATACACTGCGATCGACGCGCCGCCGGAATTATTCACGGAGGCCGCGCGCGCTTTTTTTGACGGCGGCGGCAATGGCGTCAATATTACCCTGCCGCACAAGCGCGCGGCATTCGCATTCGCCGACACGCACACGCGCATCGCGTATCGAGTGGGCGTCGCCAACGTGCTAACGCATCTGCCAGATGGCCGGGTCGAAGCGCACAACACCGACGGCGCCGGGTTCCTACGCGATCTGCGCGAACGTCATCGAATTGAATTGCGCGATCGCAATGCGCTTCTGCTCGGCGCCGGCGGCGCCGCACGCGCGGCGGCATGGGCGTTGCTGGATGCGGGCGTGCGCACGTTGATCCTCGCCAACCGCACGCTCGCACGTGCGCAATCACTGGCGGATTCTTTCTCGCAACCAAAGCGTGTGTGCGTTTCCGCGTGGGACACGCTGCCGCACTGCGACGCGTTCGATTTGATCGTCGATGCGACCTCGGCTGGCGTGCACGGTGCGTCGTTGAACCTACCGCGTTCGCTCGTGCAACCGCACACCGTCGTCTACGATCTCGCTTACGGCAAGGTCGCGCAACCATTTCTGGAGTGGGCGCGTACCGCCGGCGCGGGGCGCGCCGTCGATGGCTTGGGCATGTTGGTCGAGACCGCGGCGGATTCGTTCGAGCATTGGCACGGCGTACGCCCGGACACCGACGCCGCTTATCGCGAACTTGCGAAAGCCTGTTAGCAGGAGCTACAGATAATCGTTCTTGAGGCGCACATAGTGCTGCGCTGAATAAAGCAATTGTTCGATCTCGCGATCCGACAACCTGCGCACGCAGCGCGCCGGATTGCCCAGCCACAGCTCGCCCTCGCCGACAATCTTGCCGGGTGCGATCAACGCGCCCGCGCCGACGAAAGCATGGCGGCACACCCGCGCGCCGTCCAGCACGGTCGCATGCATGCCGATCAGGCATTCGTCCTCGATCGTGCAAGCGTGGATTACCGCCGCATGACCGACGGTCACGTCCGCGCCGACAATGCAGGGGAAACCATTCGGCGAATAGAGCCCGTCGTGGGTGACGTGCAATACCGCGCCGTCCTGCACATTGGTGCGTGCGCCGATGCGGATGCGCTCGACGTCGCCGCGCACCACGGCATTGGGCCATAGCGATACGTCGTCGCCTAGCTCGACGTCGCCGATCAGGCTTGCTGCGGGATCGACGTAAACACGCGCGCCGAGTTTGGGGATGATGCCCTTGTACGGACGGATAGGGTTGTGCATTTGCGGTTCGCGGCCGTCAGACCCAGGATGCCGTCATTGTAATGAATGGATGGAATTGTCGATGAAGAAATCTTCGGGCCGGTATTGCCGATCATGACGTACCGGAATATCAACGAGGCGGTCGCCTACGTCATCGTGCGCCCACGACCGCTGGCGTTGTACCACTTCGATCACGACCCGGCGCGCACCCGACATGTTCTCGATGCGTGCATCGCCTGAGGCGTCTGCGTCAACGACACGGTGCGGCAGTTCGTGCAATCGCGTCTGCCGTTCGGCGGCGTCGGCCCTTCCGGAATGGACGCGTATCACGGCCACGCCGGATTCCTGACGCTCTCCGAGCAGATGTCGGTATTCCGTCAGGCGCGTTGGTCGAGCTTCGCACTGTTGCGGACGCCGTACGGCAAATTGGTGGATCGGATGGTCAAGTTCCTGATGCGTTGAGTTTGTCGCGCGTGTAGCGGTAGCCGATGCCGATCGCGCGCTCGAACTCGTGCCAGTCGAGCAGCCCGATTCGTTCCAGATCGGGACGCAACAAGAGGTCGGCGAGTTTGCGCCGCCGCGCGCTGCCGGCCTCGGAATTGATCATGCCCGCGCGCACCAGGATCGAGAACGCATTGGGCCGATCGCCGTCGTGACGTTCCGCCCACAACGCGGGTAACGGAGGCGAGACGCTTTCATCGACGCCCGCGATCAGCATATCGTCTGCGCTGATGTCGACCGCGATGATGCGGCCCACCCCCTCGCCGCTCAATACGTCGGTGGGCAGATTGTTGACGACCGCGCCATCGACGTAAACGTGGCCGTCGTGCAACAGCGGCGGCAGGATGCCGGGCACCGCGCTCGACGCGCGCAACCAACGCCACAGCAAACCCGAGCGGTGCATCACCGCCGTGCCGCGGGTGAGATCGGCGGAAAGGCAGGCGAAGTCGATCGGCAGATCCTCGATGTCTATTTCGCCGAACGCTTCGCGCAACAGCATTGTGGTGCGCCCGCCGCGGGTCAGCGCGACCAGCGGCAGGGTCCAGTCGCGCAGCGGCTTGCCATCGACCAGCGCGCGGCGGTAGGCCTCGCGCATTTTTTGATCGTTCCATTCGTAAGCGACGCCGGCGCCGATGATCGCGCCGATGCTGGTGCCGATCACGCTGTCGATCACGATGCCGGCTTCGCGCAGCGCGCGGATCACGCCGATCTGGGCGAAGCCACGCGCGCCGCCACCCGATAGGACGAGGCCCGTGCCGTGGCCGCTCAACAACCGCGCGATCCGGGCGATGTCGGATTGATTGCGCGCGTGATGATGGCGCAGTCCGCCGTCGCTCAGGGTTTCGCGCCACGCCCGCGCCGCGCCGTAAACGAACTCGTTCGGCGGTTGCAGCAGCACAAGATGACGCGGACGATGGCGGGCGTGGATCACGCTGCTGATGGTTTCGTGCGTCCACGCCGCCGGCTTGCGTCGGGCATCGGCCAGCAACAGCAAGGCGTCGGCCTGGCGTTCGCATAGCCGGCGCCAAGTTGCGTCGCCGTCGTCGAGATACAACACATAATGCACTTCGCTCTCGCGCTGCGCGAACCATGCTGTGCTGCGGTCGCGACCAAGCGCCGAGTCGATCACCGTGCAATCGCCAAAGGGAAGCAATTGTTTGCGCAGCGTCTCCACGAAACCGCGCGCATCGACGTCGGTGTCGAACGGCAGGACGGCCAAAGTGCGCGGCGCGCCGGACACATCGGTCTCGCCGCATTCGCGCAGTTGCACCAGCAAACGATCGGTGGCGATGCGCGTGGCGCCCAGCATGGCCTCGGGGTGCGCGCGTACCAGCGCGTCGAAACCGGAACGCGACAACCGCAGCAATTCCGAATCCCGCAACGCGCGCACGCTCGCGGTGCGCGATTGGCCGGTAATCAGGCCGAGCTCGCCGACGATGGTGCCGCCGGGAATCACGCCCAACATGCGCGGCGAACCGCCCGTATTCGGTACGCCGAACGCTCCGAGGCTTCCGGTCTTTACCACGTATAGCGCATCGGAAGGCTCGCCGGCCTCGTATAGCGACGCGCCGCCGGGCAGTGAGAACCATGCCATCTCGCGCACAAGCGCATCCATTTCATGCGCGCGCAGGTGTCCGAACACCGCGGTGCGCCGCAATAACGCGTGCAGCTCGGCAGGGCGAGGCGTTTCCATGAATGCAATGCTAACCCAGCGCGCTTGCGCTTGATTTCATCCTCGCGCGACGCCACGCTGAGCGGCCATGACCCACGATAACCCCTTGCTCGCCGACACGCCGTTGCCAGCGTTTTCAGCGATACGCGCCGAACACGTCATGCCGGCGATCGAGGCGATTCTCGAAGATTATCGCGCGCGCATCGATGCGCTGACCGCGCCCCGTGGCCCACACGGTTTCGATGGCGTAATGCTGGAACAGGAGCGGCTGGAGCAGCGTTTGGCGCGCGCCTGGGCGCCGGTGTCGCATCTGCATTCGGTCACCGATTCGCCCGCGCTTCGCGAGGCGTATGCGAGCGCACTGGAAAAGATCACCGATTTCTCCAGCGAGCTGGGGCAGAACCGCGCATTGTACGCGGCGGTGCATGCGCTCAGTGACGCGCCCGATTTTCCGCAATGGCCGCAGGCAAATCGCGCCGTGGTCGAACACGCGCTGCGCGATTTTCGTCTCGCCGGCGTGGCGCTGGAAGAGCCCGCGCGTTCGCGTTTTCGCGCGATCGCCAACGAGTTAGCCCAGTTGTCGACGGATTTTTCCAACGCGGTGCTGGACGCCAGCGACGCCTGGCACGAGCACGTCACCGACGAACGCGACCTTGGCGGAATACCGGGTTCCGGCCGCTCGGTGCTGCGCGAGTACGCGCGAGGACGCGATCTGGATGGTTATCTCGTCACGCTGAAGCAACCCAGCGTGCAGGCGATCCTCACCTACGCTGACAACCGCGAATTGCGCGAGCGTGTGTATTGGGCGTATCAGACGCGCGCATCCGACCAAGGCCCGGATGCGGGCAAGTTCGACAATTCGTCGCGCATCGAAAAGATCGTGGCGCTGCGCCACGAGGCTGCGAACCTGCTCGGCTTCGCCAATGCCGCAGAGGAATCGCTGGTCACCAAGATGGCGGAATCGCCGCGGCAGGTGCTGGCGTTCCTGCATGATCTGGTCACGCGCGCCAAGCCGGTGGCGATGCGCGAACGGGACGAATTGCGAACGTTCGCGCGCGACGCATTGCATCTGGACAACCTGGAAGCCTGGGACGTTGGTTACGTATCGGAAAAATTGCGCCGCGCGCGTTTTCGGTTGGACGAGGAAGAATTGAAACCGTACTTCCCGGCGCCCGCAGTGCTAGATGGGTTATTCGATCTGGCCTCGAGGCTTTACGGCGTGACGCTCGCGCCGCGCTACGACGTGGAGGTATGGCGTGCCGGCGTGCGCTATTACGACGTGCGCGAAAGCGGCGGCCGCACGATCGCCGGTTGCTACATCGATCCTTACGCGCGCACCGGCAAGCGCGGCGGCGCGTGGATGGACGTCTGCCGCGCGCGCTTCCGCGATGGCGAGCGCCATGAATTGCCCGTCGCGTTCCTGACCTGCAATTTCGCGCCGCCGACACCGGACGCGCCGGCATTGCTGACCCACGACGATGTGCTGACGCTGTTCCACGAGTTCGGGCATGGCCTTCACCACATGCTGACCGAGGTCGAGCTGCCTTCGGTCGGCGGTATCGACGGCGTGGAATGGGATTCGGTTGAACTACCCAGTCAATTCATGGAAAATTTCGGTTGGAACCGCGAGGCGCTGGATCTGTTCGCGCGGCATTACCAGACGGGCGAGCGTTTGCCGGAGGATTTGTACCAGCGGATGTTGACCGCGCGCCATTTCCAGGCCGGCTTGTTTCTGGTTCGTCAACTGGAATTCGCGCTGTTCGATTTCCGTCTTCATCTGGATTACGACCCTACGCTAGGCGCGCGTGCGCTGGAAGTGCTGGAACAGGTGCGGCTCGAGACGAGTGTGTTGCATCCGCCAGCATGGCAGCGATTCCCACACGCGTTCACACATGTGTTCTCGGGCGGCTACGCCGCGGGTTATTACAGTTACCTATGGGCGGAACTGTTGTCCGCCGACGCGTTCGGCGCGTTCGAGGAATTGACCCGAGCGGGACGCAGTGCGATCGACCACGAGAACGGCGGACGCTTCCGCCGGGAAATTCTCGCCATCGGCGCGACACGCCCGGCGCTGCAAAACTTCGTTGCCTTCCGAGGCCGCGAGCCGCAACCGGATGCATTGCTGCGCGGTTACGGACTTGCAGCGTAAGCCGAGCGACGACCTGCAACCGCGATGCGCTTAGAATGGCCGCGATGAAAATCGCTTCCTGGAACGTCAATTCGCTCAATGTGCGGCTGCCACACGTCGAGCGCTGGTGCGCGGACGCCACGCCCGACGTGCTGGCGTTGCAGGAGACCAAACTCGAGGATGCGAAGTTCCCGCGCGAGGCACTGGAAAAACTTGGGTTTCAAAGCGTCTTCGCTGGCCAGAAGACCTACAATGGCGTCGCAATTCTTGCGCGCGAACCACTGCGCGACATCGTGACCGACGTACCCGATCTGGACGATCCGGCGCGGCGTGTGCTCGCGGCCACAGTCAACGATCTTCGCATCGTCAATCTGTATGTGGTCAATGGCCAGAGCGTCGGCAGCGCGAAGTATGCGAACAAGTTGCACTGGCTAGCGCGCGTCGCGGATTTCCTGCACGAGGAACTCAGGCGTTATCCGCGGCTGGTCGTGCTAGGCGACTTCAATATCGCGCCGGATGACCGCGATGTGCACGATCCAGACGCATGGCGCGAACAAGTGCTATGTTCCACGCCCGAGCGCGAAGCGCTGCAAACCATTCTCGATCTCGGTTTGAGCGATTCTTTCCGTGCATTCACGTCGAAAGGCGGACACTACAGTTGGTGGGATTACCGCCAAGGCGCGTTCCGCCGCGATCTCGGCCTGCGCATCGATTTGATATTAGTAAGCGAGGCGCTGCGGCCGCGGTTGAAATCCGCCGTGATCGACCGCATTCCGCGCACATGGGAACGACCATCCGATCATGTGCCGGTGATGATCGAAATCGACACGGGCAAATCATGAGTAGCACCAGCGAACCGCAAGGCAGCCTCGGCGACACGGAACTTGAACAGCTCGACCACTTCCTGCGCGCGCATGTCGTGCGCACCGAAGACGGTCTGTTGCTGGACGGCGTGCATGGCATGTTGACCGCGCTGGCGATCGGGCCGGAGCCCGCGCTGCCGGAGGAATGGCTGCCGGAAGTGCTGCACACGCCGTTCGAGGACCCCGAACAGGGCCGCCAAATCCTGGCGCTGCTGGCGCGGTTGAACGAGTCGATCCCCAACGAATTGGAAAGCGACAACTACGAGCCGGTGCTGGGCGAACTCGCCGACGACGAAGGCCAGCCGGGCGAGTTGTCGGCGGCGGGCTGGTGCGAGGGTTTTTCGCGTGGCATCGATCTGCGCGCGGCGATCTGGGAAACGCGCCTCGCCGAGGATGGCGATCTGATGGAACTGCTCGGCCCCATCATGGCGTTGGCTGTGGACGACGGCATCCTGGTTGCCGAAGTGCCGTTCGAGAAACTCGGCCATGACGAATACGAAGCGTGTCTCGCGCAGATCCCGCAAACGGTCGGCGCGGTCGCTCATTACTGGCGCGTGCATCCGCCGACCGAGCGCGAACGCACCGCCGGCGGAAACGCATCTTCCAGCGTGTTTCCGCGGCCGCCGGCAAGGCGTGGTGGGCGCTGGGTTCATTGAGAGCGTTGTTTCTCGTTGAATGCGACCTCATCTAGGTCGCACCGAAACAGATTGCGGAGAGCCCCATGAGCAACCGCACCGTGACGCGCCGCGTACGTGGTATTCCCACCAGCGATGGCGCTGGCGTCAGCCTGACCCGCGTGATCGGTCAACGCGCGCTGGAGACGCTGGACCCATTCCTGCTGCTGGACGAATTCGGTTCCGACGCCGCGACCGATTACATCGCCGGATTCCCGAATCATCCGCACCGCGGTTTCGAGACCGTCACCTACATGCTCGACGGCCGGATGCGCCATCGCGACAATCAGGGCAATTCCGGTTTGCTCGAGCCTCGCAGCGTGCAATGGATGACCGCCGGCCGGGGCATCGTGCATTCGGAGATGCCCGAGCAGGATCACGGTCTGATGCGCGGGTTTCAGTTGTGGGTCAATTTGCCCGCAGCCGAGAAGATGACCGCGCCGCGCCATCAGGACATTGCGCCGGAAGAAATTCCGGAAGCCGAGCCAATACCGGGTGTGCGCGTGCGCGTGGTGGCCGGGGAATTATTCGGCGTGCGCGGACCGGTAGTTGGCATCGCCACCGAGCCGGTCTATCTGGATGTGGCGTTGGCGCCGAACTCACGGGTGGAAATCCCGTTGCCGCAGAACCACAACGCATTCGCGTATGTCTTCGAAGGCGATGCCGTGCAAATCAGTGGCGAGAAATTATCGCGCAGCGAACTGGGCGTCCTGTCGCAAGGCGACAGCATGTCGTTGACGGCGGGTGATTCGGCCGCGCGTGTCATGGTGGTCGCGGGCAAACCACTCAACGAGCCGATCGCAAAATATGGCCCGTTCGTGATGAACACGCCCGAGCAGATCGTGCAGGCGATGCAGGACTACCAGGCCGGTAAGTTTTAGTGGTTGAAGAGTGTGGTCATGGATGAACGCCTTGTAAGCAGGATGGGCGGAGGCCACGTAGTCCGGCATAACGCGACTTTGCGCAGCGATCTTGGACGATCGCAAAAAATAATT
>JBDTAJ010000199.1:0-11497 GCA_039924705.1 Rhodanobacteraceae bacterium | reverse complement strand
CGGGAAGCGATCCAGGGATGGCTGCTTGCGCAACCTAAGAACGAAGATGCCATTATGCGCAGCCCTTGGCTAAACCGGTACGCCAAAGCTCTTGTCGTTGTCTTGGCTTTCTTTCTCGCATTGCTTGTCGAGGCGTGGAAGTATTGCTTCGCCGCACCGATCACCTTGGTATGTTCATTGGGTGATACTTGGACTTGGGTGATTGCTCACCCATCGTTCTGGATACTCACTATCGCCATAACGGTTATCACAATTTGCTGTGTATACATTGTTTTGAAGGATGAGCCATAGGTAGCGTTACGCGCCGTGCAGTAGCGCTTTCGCCCTCGCCACCACATTCTCCACCGTGAACCCATACTGCTTCAGCATTTCATCGCCGGGCGCGGAAGCGCCGAAGCGATCGACGCCGAGCACATCGCCGCGTTGGCCAACGTAGCGATCCCAACCTTGCGACACGCCGGCCTCGACCGCCAGCCGCGCGTGCACATTCGGCGGCAACACCGAATCGCGATACGCCAGCGATTGCGCATCGAACAATTCCCAACTCGGCATCGAGACCACGCGTGCCTTGATGCCCTCGCCGGACAGTTTCTCCGCGGCCTGCACGCACAATCCGGTTTCCGCACCGGTGCCGATCAGGATCACCTCGGGTTTTATTGAATCAGGCTCGCCTTCGCAATCTTTCAGCACGTAGGCACCTTTGCGCAAGCCGTCGGCGCTCGCAAACTTTGAGCGATTAAGCGTCGGCACTTTCTGCCGCGACAGCACCAGCACGATCGGGCGGCCGCGGGTTTCGATCGCGACGCGCCACGCCACAGCGGTTTCGTTGGCATCGCCGGGGCGGATCACGATCATGCGCGGCACGGAACGCAGGCCGGCAAGTTGTTCGACCGGCTGGTGGGTCGGGCCGTCTTCGCCCAGCGCGATGCTGTCGTGGGTGAACACGTAAACGACGTGCAGGCCCATCAGCGCGGCGAGCCGCATCGGCGGGCGCATGTAATCGGAGAAAATTAAAAATGTTGCCGTGTACGGAATGAAGCCACCGTGCGCGGCGAGACCGTTGGCGATCGCGCCCATCGCGTGTTCGCGCACGCCGAAATGGAGATTGCGTCCGGCATAGCTCCAGTCCTTGGTGTCGACGCCCTGCTCGTCGGGCTCCGGTCCGGGCGAAAACACACCCAACCCCTCGACGGCGGTTTTGGTCGAAGGATCGAGATCGGCCGAGCCGCCCGAGATCGCCGGCAATTTCGGCGCGATCGCGGAAAGCACCTTGCCACCGGATTCGCGGGTGGCGAGGCCTTTTTTGTCCGCCGCGAAGGTCGGAATGTCTTTGTCCCAGCCTTCCGGCAATTCGCCGTGCAGGCTTTGCTGCAATTGCGCGGCGAGACCGGGAAACGTTTTCGCATAATCGGCGAAGCGCGCGTTCCATTCATTCTCGGCTTTTTTGCCGCGCCGTAGCGCCTTGCGGAAATGCTTGAGCGCGTCCTCCGGAACGAGGAACGGCGGCTGCTCGAGCCAACCGAGATTCTTCTTGGTCGCTGCCACGTCTTTTTCGCCCAGCGGCGAGCCATGCGCCTTGTAGCTGTCCTGCTCGGGCGAGCCGTAACCGATGTGCGTGCGCACCAGGATCAGCGACGGCTTTTCGGTCACCCTGCGCGCGCGTTGCAGCGCGCGGCCGATCGCGGCGATGTCGTTGCCGTCGGCGATCGTCTGGGTGTGCCAGCCATACGCCTTGAAACGCGCGGCGCGGTCCTCGGTGAAGGTGATGTCGGTGCCGGCCGCGAGCGTCACGTAATTGTCGTCGTACAACACCGTGAGCTTGCCGAGTTTCAGATGACCCGCCAGGGACGCCGCTTCCGACGCCACGCCTTCCATCAGATCGCCGTCGCTGGCGATCGCGTAAGTGTGGTGATCGATGACAGCGTGGCCCTCGCGGTTGTAGCGCGCCGCGAGCTGCGCTTCCGCCATCGCCATGCCGACCGCATTGGCGAAACCCTGCCCCAAAGGACCCGTGGTGGTTTCCACGCCCGGCGTATGGCCGCGTTCGGGATGACCCGGGCACTTGCTGCCCCACTGCCGGACCTGCTTGATGTCATCCAGCGAGACGCCGTAGCCGGTAAGGTACAGCAGGCTGTAGAGCAGCGCCGAGCCGTGGCCCGCGGACAACACGAAGTGGTCGCGATCGGCCCAATCGGGATTGGCCGGATTGAACTTCAGGAACTTGGTCCACAGCGCATAGGCCACGGGCGCGGCGCCCAGCGGCATCCCGGGGTGGCCGCTGTCGGCCTTCTGCACCATATCCACCGAAAGAAAGCGGATGGTGTCGATGCACTTCTGGTCCAGCTCCTTCTTGTCCGCCACGGCTGCGTTCTCCCATCCGGTTATGCGAAAACGCTTAGCATAACGCGGCCGCGTGGACACGCCGTCATGCTTGCGGCAAGTCACTGCCCACGCTACACTTCCGCGCTTTGTTTCCGCCAGGTTCGTCCAAGGAGTCCGCCGTGAAGGTGCTTTCGTCCCTGAAGTCCGCCAAGACGCGGCACCGCGACTGCAAGGTCGTGCGCCGGCGCGGCAAGGTGTTCGTGATCTGCAAGAGTAATCCGCGTTTCAAAGCGCGGCAGCGCTGAGCGGTTGTTTCACGAATAACTAAAAAGGCCGCCGCGAGCGGCCTTTTTTCATTATCCGCATAGCCGGTTGGTACGCCATTCATGGATTGCCGCCTCCGCTTCTGCTAAAACAGGCGTATCGGCGCGGAATGCGCCCGGGGGAGTAAGCCAACATGATGCGTTCGACCCGATATCTGCTCGCTGCCGCGTTGCTGTTGGCGGCTTCGCCCTTCCTGCTGCCTGCGCCTGCCGCACATGCCGAGAGCGTGCAGATGAAGGTGCGACAGGAGCAGCACTTCAATCTGCCGCGCCGCGGTCTTTCGATGGCGCAAGTCGAACGCGAATATGGCGCGCCGGAGCGCAAGCTGCAGACCCGCGGCGGCGACACCCGTCTGCATCCACCGATCCATCGTTGGGAATACCCGACGTACATCGTGTATTTCGAGCGCAGTCATGTGATCCATGCGGTGTTGCGCACGCCGGGGCCACATTCCATCTGATGGGTTCGTCGTTCCGCCTGCCTGCGGAATGGGAACCGCAGGCGGCGGTGCTGCTGGCATGGCCGCACGTCGACACCGATTGGGGTCAGCGCCTGCTCGCGACCGAATCGTCTTACGTGGCATTGGCGAGCGCGATTACGCGTTTCGAGCCGGTGCTGATCTGCGTCGCCGACGCCGCCGTGCGCGAGCGTGCATGCGAATTGCTGGGCGCGGGCGCCGATCTGTCGCACGTGCGCTTCGTCGAAATCCCCTACGACGATACCTGGCTGCGCGATTCGGGGCCGATTGCGTTGCATCGTGGCAATGAATACACGCTCGCGGATTTCCGTTTCACCGGCTGGGGTGGCAAGTTCGAAGCCTCGCGTGATGATGCGTTGATCAAGGGATTGATCGAGCGCGATGTTTTCAAACCCAGCGTCGGCCATGCGCGCATCGACTGGGCGCTGGAAGGCGGCGCGATCGAATCCGACGGCGCGGGCACGTTGCTCACGACGTGGCGCTGCCTGCATCAACGGCATCCGGACCAATCGCGCTCGCAAATCGAAAGTCTGTTGCGCGAATCGCTCGGCGCACAGCGGGTGTTGTGGCTGGAGCACGGTTACCTGCAAGGCGACGACACCGACGCGCATATCGACACGCTGGCGCGTTTCGCGCCGGACAACGCGATCGTTTATCAGGCTTGCGACGACACAAGTGACTCGCATTTCGACGAGTTGGCAGCGATGCGCGAGGAACTCGTGGCATTACGCACGCTCGACGGCAAGCCGTACACCTTGCACGCGCTGCCGTGGCCAAAGCCCATCGTTGACGGAGGCCGGCGGCTGGCCGCGTCGTACGCCAATTACCTGATCGTCAACGGCGCGGTGCTGGTACCCACCTACGACGATCCGGCCGACGCTGAAGCCGCGCGGGTTATTGCAAACGCGCATCCCGGCCACCAGATGGTGCAAGTGCCCTGCCGTCCGCTGATCTGGCAAAACGGCAGCCTGCATTGCGTGACGATGCAGTTGCCGGAAGGTCTTGTCCAATAGATCGTCATTCCGGCGAAAGCCGGAATCCAGCTTTTTTTATAATCCGAGATAGATCTGGATTCCGGGTTCCCTTCCCGACAAGCCGGGAACGGCCTCGGAATGACGAGATTTGTGATGTCTCGCTAAACTGCAACCCTGATGACGAAGTTACTCAAAGTTGCACTCCTGCAGGAACGCGATCGCGGCAGCGTCGAGCTAAATCTCGACGCTATCGAGACCGGGTTGCGCGGCGCCGCCAAGGCCGGTGCGCAACTGGTGTTATTGCAGGAGTTGCACAACGGCCCGTACTTCTGCCAGAACGAGAACGTCGCCGAGTTTGACCGCGCCGAAAGCATTCCGGGTCCGAGCAGCGAGCGCCTCGGCAAACTCGCGGAAGAACTGAAACTGGCGATCGTGGCGTCGCTGTTCGAGCGCCGCGCCGCCGGCATTTATCACAACACCGCGGTGGTATTCGATCGATCGACCAAGATTGCGGGCATATACCGCAAGATGCATATCCCGGACGATCCGGCCTATTACGAAAAGTTTTATTTCACACCCGGCGATACCGGCTTCCATCCGATCGAAACCTCGCTCGGCAAGCTCGGTGTGCTGGTGTGCTGGGACCAGTGGTATCCGGAAGCCGCACGCCTGATGGCGCTGGCCGGTGCGGATTTGCTGTTGTATCCGACCGCAATCGGTTGGGATCCGGCCGACCGCGAGGATGAGCGGAAACCCCAGTGGGAAGCGTGGGTCACCGTGCAGCGCGGCCACGCGATCGCCAACGGTCTGCCATTGCTCGCCTGCAATCGCGTGGGCTTCGAAGCCGATCCCGCCAAGCAGGGCCGCGGCATCCAGTTCTGGGGATCGAGTTTCGTCGCCGGTGCACAGGGCGAAATCCTGGGGATGGCCGGCGACGACGGCAGCGAATTGCTGCTCGCCGAGATCGACATGGCGCGCAGCGAAGATGTGCGGCGCATCTGGCCGTTCCTGCGCGATCGCCGTATCGATGCCTACGGTGACTTGACGAAACGGTTTCGCGATTGAACGCACAAACCGATTCGTCGCAAACCGATCCGCTCATGGATCAACCCATCGCGCGGATCACGCGCGATGGCGTCGAGTACGTCGTGCTCGGCACCGCGCACGTGTCGCGCGCGTCGATCGCGGCGGTGCAGGCACTGATCGATCGCGAGGATTTTGATGCCATTGCCGTCGAGTTGTGCGCATCGCGCGCGGCCGGCATCCGCGATCCCGACGCGCTGGCCAAGATGGACCTGTTCCAGGTGATCCGCACCGGCAAAGCCGGTATGGTGTTTGCCTCGCTCGCGTTGTCTTCGTTCCAGCGCCGCATCGCCGAGCAATACGGTATCGAGCCCGGCGCGGAGATGCGCGCGGCGATGGATGGCGCGAGCGCGTGCAACGTCCCCCTGTGGTTGGTGGATCGCGAAATCGGCGTCACGCTCAATCATGCCTATCGCGGTGTGCGCTTCCGCGATCGGATGGGCATCCTCGCGGGCTTGGGCGGAAGTCTGTTCGCGCGCGAGGATATCGACGAAGCAGAGATCGAGAAACTGAAACAAGGCGACATTCTGGAGGGTGCATTCGGCGAATTCGCGCGCAGCTCGAAACCCTTGTACAACGCGCTGATCAGCGAGCGCGACACCTTCATGGCCGCGCGTTTGCGCGCGGAATCGTCGCTCGCGTCGCAGGTCAAACGCGTGTTGGTGGTGATCGGCGCGGGACATCTGGCCGGTCTGCAAAAGGAATTGCTCGAACAGCGCGACCCGCCGCAAATCATTCTCGACCCGCTCAATGCGAAATTGCCCGCACCGCGTTCGCCAAAGTGGCTGGCGCTGGGAATCATGCTGGCGATTTTCGTCGCCATGGCTTTCATCTTCCATCGCAGCACCGCGCAGGGTTATGCCGCGCTGCGGGATTGGATCGTGTTCACCGGCTGTCTTTCCGCACTCGGTGCGCTGATTGCCGGCGGCCATCCGTTGTCGGTGCTGACTGCTTTCGTGATGGGCCCGCTGAAACCGCTGCGCCCACCGGGGCTGTCGTCCGGCGTGTTCGCCGGCATGGTCGAAGCGTGGCTGCGCAAACCACGCGTAGGCGATTTCCAGGCGCTGCGCGATGACCTCTTGCACGCGTCGGGCTGGTGGCGCAACCGCGTCGCCCGCACCCTGCTGGTGTTCATGCTGACCAACCTCGGCACCATCGCCGGCGAATATCTGGCGGGCATCCGGATTTTCAGCAGGTTGTTCTGATCAACCGGACACGCTCTTCCACTTCTCCGCGGTCACCCCGAACACCAGCAGCCACAGCGCGAATACGCCCTCGCCAACAAGTCCGGTAATACTGGTGTAATCGGACAGTACATGATTCAACGGCGGCGAAAGCATCGTTAGCCAACCCAAGCCTGCGATAGCCATCAGCACACCGACGATGCGCGGCAGAAAACCGGACCGGAATGCAAGCCAGCCGATCAGAACGCAATATAAGCCGAAAAACACCATCGCGATGTTGTAGGTCAGTGCGTTCAACTTGAAGAACGTGTACGCCAGCGTCTGCCACTGTTCCGTCGTGAATGCGCCCAGATGTTGCGCGTTACCGAGCACGATGG
This sequence comes from Rhodanobacteraceae bacterium, assembly GCA_039924705.1. Taxonomy (GTDB): domain Bacteria; phylum Pseudomonadota; class Gammaproteobacteria; order Xanthomonadales; family Rhodanobacteraceae; genus 66-474. The sequence goes on along the minus strand of JBDTAJ010000199.1, from coordinate 4,755 downwards.
CAGGCGCAAGATCGAAGGCCTCGCTGCCCGCGCCAGCCGCACAACCCACGAGACTCAAGAAAGCGGCTATCAACGAGAGGTTCCGGTTCACCGGTTTGAACAAGACATAGAGAAGCGCCGTGACGACCACGTAACACGCGGTTGCGATCAGATTCGCGGCCGGGCTGATCCATGCAAGAGAAGCGTGTGCAAGCACATTGGCCGCGGTGGCCGCGGGATCGCCGGACACGAACAACTTGCCGCCGAGGACAAGAGCGAACATGCCTGTCAGCGTGGTGAGCACATAAAAGAACCCGGCCAACCGAGCTGTGAAGCGCGGTGAGGTATCCAGCATCTGGTTTGTCACGGCAGTTCCTTTCGTCGTCGAGTTTGGGACAGCTTGATGCACATGCACCCCGTCACAGGATTCGCAGGGCGTATCCCGTCGATCATGAACCGCGTCGAGTCTGCTTCATGGCGTCCGCGATAAGCGCCGCACCCTACGCCGGCACTTGCCCGATCACCGCGCGCGGTCTGCGCACGCTGCCTTCTTTCGCATCGCGTATCACCCGCCGCATCGTCATCCGCGCGTCGTCCAGCAGCGCGTAGATCACCGGCAGCGCCAGCAGCGTGACGATGGTCGAGAACAACAGACCGCCGGCGATCGCGCGCGCCATCGGTGAATATGGCGGGCCATCGCCGCCGATCTGCGCATCGGTCAGGCACAGCGGCAGCATGCCGAGAATCGCGGTGCCCATCGTCATCAGGATCGGGCGCAGACGTTCGGATGCGCCAGCGATCAGCGCCTGCGTGCGCGCCATGCCCTGATGCCGCAGCGTATTGATGTGCACGATCATCACGATGCCGTTGCTGACCACCACGCCCATCAGGATCAAGATCCCGATCGCGGCCATGATCGAGAACGTAGTGCCGCTCACCCAGAACAACCAGAACACACCAAGCACCGAGAAAATGAAAGTGGTCAGGATCGCGGCGGGAAAAATCAGCGACTCGAACATCGCGCACATCACCACGTACACCAGCACTAATGCGATCAGCATGTTGAACATCATCTGGTTGCCGGCTTGTTCGTCATTGTCGAAGCTGTCGCCATATCCCCAGTGATAACCGGCCGGCATCGTGACCGCCTTCATCGCCGCATCGATCTCTTTGCGCGCATCGGGCAGGGTCTTGCCCTTGGCGAGGTTGGCGCCGAGGGTGACGGTGGTCTGGCGGTTGGTGCGTTCGATGGTGGACGCGGTGGGCCGTGTGTCGATGCGCACCATCGACAGCAAGGGAATCTGCGTGCCGTCGTCGCGGCGCAGCATGTAGTCGGAAAGATCGTCCAGACTCTGCGCGTCGGCGTTGCGGAAACGCAGCCACACCGGCACTTCGCGGTCGCCGTGGCGATATTCCGACAGCGGCATCCCGCGCAGCGCGATGCCGAGATAATCGCCGACTTGTTGTGCGTCGAAGCCGTATTGCTTGGCGCGCGTGCGATCGACGTGCACCGCCACTTCGCGATCGCCGCCGCGTTGCTCAGCGTGCACATCGCGCAAGGACGGCAAGCGCGACAACACCGGGATCAATGTGTCGGAAAGTTCGTTCAGCCGTACGGTGGAATCGCCACGCACCGAGACCTCGACCGGCGCGCCGTTGCCGTTGCGCTGCTGGTCGAAATCGACCGTGCCGATCGCGAGTTTCGGCAGGCCTTTACGGATGTCCTCGGTGATTTCGCCGGCGCTGCGCCTGGCGTACTTGGCATCGGTCAACACAATGTTGGTGATGCCGCCCTGCTCCTCGCTGTAATAGGTGTAGACCGACTTGATCTCGAACTGTTTCTTGCGCGCGAGCAGCCAGTCGTCGATCTTGTTCACCGCCGGCGCCTGCTCGGCCAAGCGGTATTGACCGTTCAAGTGCCAGGAAAGATGCAGTTCGCGCGATTCGCCCAGCGCGAACATGTCGAACTTGGTGTGCGTGATCGGCCACACGCTCAGGACCAGCAGCGCGAGCACGCCGGCCATGCTCCAGCGCCGGTGCGCCAGCGTCCACGCCACCATGCGCACGTAGCGCTCGCGTAGGCGCGTGATCGTCGTCGTTCGTCCGATGAACTTCGGCGTGGGCAGACGCGAGGACAGCATCGGGATCAGACTCACCGCGACCAGCCACGAGGCGATGTGCGCGATCGCCATCGTGATCGCGATCTGCGTCAGGAAAATGCTGATGTCGTTGCGCTCGCCGAACAGGTTCGGCAGGAACACGATCACCGAGGTCAGCGTGCCGGCGGCGATCGCGAGACCCACGGCTTGCGTGCCGGCGACCGCGCTGTACCAAGGCTTGTCCGGATGTTTCTCACGATACTGATAGATGCTTTCGACCACCACCACCGCGTTGTCGACCAGCATGCCGACCGCCAGCAGCAGGCCCATCATCGAGAGGATGTTGAGACTGATCCCGAAGAAATACATGCAACCCAGCGTGATCACCAGGCACACCGGTATCGCGACAGACACCATCAGTGTGGACGGCCAATCGCGCAGGAAGTAATACAGCACCAGCACCGAGAGCAGCACGCCGACCATGCCGGCCTCGGCCAATTCGCGCAGCGACGAGGTCACGCCCTTGGCCGAATCCGACAGCGCGTAGACGCGGATGCCGCGCATCTCCGGATCGTTGCGGATGCCGTCCACGTAATGCGTCACCGCGCTGCCGACATCGACCAGATTGGCGTTGCGTTCCTTGTAGATGTCGATGCCGATCGCGGGATGGCCGTCCAGCGAACGCGCGTAGTCGATGCGCTGCGGCCGCAATGTGACCTGCGCGATGTCGCCGAGTTTCAGGTCCTGTTCGTTGACCGGCATCGCGCGGATATCGTCGAGATCGCGCCAGCTTCCCTGCGGCTGCACGCGCCAGCGCATGCCCCCCTCGCTCACCTGCCCCGCCGACAGCGAGAAATTGGCCTGCTTCAGGCGCTGATACAACTGATCCAGTGCGATGCCGTGTGCGGCGAGGCGCTCGGCCGACAATTCGATCTGCACTTCCGGCGGAGACACGCCGGAAATATCCACGCGCGCGACACCGGCGACGCGCTCGATTGGGCGTTTCAGTTTGCGGTCGAGCAGCGCCCAGGCGTCGGCGAGATTGCGTTCCGAGGCGATCCGCAATTGCAGGATCGGTTGATCGGACGTGGAAAACTTCTGCACCGTGTAGCGTTGCAGGTCGGACGGCAGGTCGCCGCGGATCGCGTCGATCTTCTCGCGCGCCTGCACGGCTTTCACCGCGACGTTCTCGCCCCACTTGAATTGCAGGAAAACCTGTGCGCCATCCGCGCGCGAGGTCGATTGCATCTTCTGGATGCCGGGCAACGCCGCGAGTGCGTCCTCGACCGGCCGCGCGATGGTGCGTTCGATCTCCGAGGGCGTCGAACCGACATACGGGATGTCGACCAGCAGGAACGGCACGTCCAGCGCCGGGAAGGATTCCAACGGCAGGCGGAACGCGGCGATCAGCCCGACCGCGAACAGGCAGACGAAAAACATCACCGCGGTGACGGGACGTTTGAGGCTGAGTTCGGCCAGATTCACGCGGGTTGTTCTCCGGGTTCAGAAACGTTGCCGCCATCGCCTTGGTGCGCCGCGATCCGCGAGCGGCGGCGCTCCCGGCGCGCGACGTACCATGCGTCCTCGCGGCGATCGAGCAAGTCATACACCACCGGGATCACGATCAGCGTCAGCAGCGTCGAGACAGCCAGACCGCCCATCACCGTGATCGCCATCGGCGCGCGCACCTCGGCGCCCGCGCCGATGCCTATTGCCAACGGCAAAAATCCCAGCAGCGTCGCCAGCGTGGTCATCGAAATCGGCCGCAGCCGCGACTCCGCCGCCGCGCCGATCGCGTCGCGTTTCGCGAGACCTTCCTCGCGCAGTTGATTCACGCGATCGATCAGGATGATCGCGTTCTTGACCACGATGCCGACCAGCATGATGAGGCCGATAAATACCACCACCGACAGTGTCGATCCGGTCAATTTCAATGCCAGCACCGCGCCGACCATCGCCAATGGCACCGAGAACATGATCACGAACGGATGCAGCAGCGATTCGAATTGCGAGGCCATCACCAGATAGACCATGAAGATCGCCAGCCCCAGCGCAAACAGCAGCGAGCGTACCGAATCCGAGAGGTCCTCGCCTTGGCCCCCGACATGCACGCTGACGCCCGCGGCCAGCGGATGTGTGGCAACGATCCGTTTGACTTCCGCGATCGCGCTGCCGAGATCGCCGCGCGCGACATCTGCCGAGACGATCGCCACGCGCTCCTGGCCGATGCGATGGATCTCGGCCGGCCCTTGCGTGGCGACCACGTCGGCGACCGCGGACAGGCGCACCGGCGTGTCCATGCCGGGCGACGGCGTGTCGGCCAGCGCATTGTTGTTCGCCGTTGCGTTGGCGGCTGCGCTGTTGCCCGCATTGCCGACTGCCAGACCGTTGTTGCTCGATGCATCGCTAGCCGCGGCATTTGCATTATTGGCCGCCGATCGCGCGACGATATAACCGACCACCAGATTGCGGACCGCATCCACACTGTCGCGATCGGACTCGCGCGCACGCACCAGCACGTCGATCTTGCGGTCGTGGAAATCGTAGCGGGTGGCGACCTCGCCCTTGACCTTGCGCACGATGCGGTCGGCGATGTCGCGCGTGGTCAAACCAAGCGCCGCAGCGCGGTCGGCGTCGAAACGGATCGCGATTTCCGGATAACCGCCGGCGACGGTGG
>JBDTAJ010000198.1:0-13072 GCA_039924705.1 Rhodanobacteraceae bacterium | reverse complement strand
ACGCGCTGTCGATGCCGAACTTGTGCGTCATCGCCGCGGCGATACGATCGACCACTTTGCGCGCGCGTTCGAGGCCCAGATCGTGCGATCGTTGGATATCAATGCCGGGCATGGCTAGGGTTGGGCTGGCCGGCAAGGAATGCAGGCTGCCATGCTACATTGCCCCGGCCCTTTCGTCGCAAAAAACGCATGCGCATCGCCTTCGTCAATGCTTCCCGCGAGCCATTCCAGAGCGCAGGTGCTCGCGTGCGCATCGGCGCGGACGCCGACAACGATCTGGTACCGGGCGGCGCGGGTGTGGCCAAGCGGCATCTGGCGATCGTCGAGGATCGTCGCGGGCTGGTGCTCGAGGTGCTTCCCGGAGCGCAACACGTTTATGTCAACGCGCGCCCCGTGCGCGAACGCGGGTTGTTGCGCTACGGCGATACGCTCAGTGTCGGCGGCTGCAAATTATTGTTGTTGCCGGACAACGCTGCGACCGGCGAATCCGTGCCGCCGAAATCATCGGCCGCCGCCGCACAGCGGCCAGGCTATGCCGCACTGCGCGTGGTCTCCGGCGCGTGGTCGGGACGGTTGTTGCCGATCGAACAGCGTCTTTCGCTGGGCGTGCGTGGTTCGTCGCTGGCGGGCATCCCGGAGCCGTGTCATCTGCAAGTGGGCGATGAGGGTTTGTTTCTCGACGCCGGCGATGCGACCGCGATGGTCAACGGCAGCCCACGCAGGCGCGCCACGCTCGAAGCCGGCGATCAACTGGTGCTGGGCGAATATCGTTTCGTGGTCGAGGCGCCCGGCCTGCAGGCGCGCAGCGCAGCGCTGGCGCGACCGTACCACGAGCCGGTGCCGGTGCCCGTTGTGATTGAAAAGTGCGCGCCGCGTGCGGAAATCGGCTGGCTGATCGGCACCGCTGCGCTGCTGGCGCTGGCGTTGGCGCTGCTGTTGTTGCGTCGTCATTGGTAACTGGTGCTCTCTGTCACCGATAATGCGGGCTTCGCTCGCTCGGAGAATTGCATGTCGCGTGGATGGAACTTCAGCGCCGGCCCGGCCGCGCTCCCGGAAGCGGTATTGCGCCGCGCGCAGGAGGAACTGCTGGAGTGGAACGGCGCGCGCGCCTCGGTGATGGAAGTCAGCCATCGCGGCAAGGCGTTCGAGGCGATGGCGAATCAGACGGAAATCGATCTGCGTTCGTTGTTGGCGATTCCAGGCACCTACAAGGTGTTGTTCCTGCAAGGTGGCGCCACCCAGCATTTCGCGCAGATCCCGATGAACTTCTGCGCCGATGGCCAACTCGCGGATTACGTCGTCACCGGTCACTGGGGCGAGAAGGCGGTCAAGGAGGCCGCGCCGTACGCGCAAGCGCGCATCGCCGCGAGTTCCGATTCCACCAACTTCACCACGATTCCGCCGCGCGAGAGATGGGAACTCGACGCGCGTGCGGCGTATGTGCATTACACGCCCAACGAGACCATCCATGGCGTGGAATTCCACGGCGTTCCCGAGGTCGGCGACGTGCCGTTGATCGCGGATATGTCCTCGGACATCCTGTCGCGGCCGGTGGATGTATCGCGGTTTGGCGCGATCTACGCCGGCGCGCAGAAGAACATCGGCCCGTCCGGTCTGGTGGTGATGATCGTGCGCGACGACTTGCTGCAGCGTAACCCGCGCGTGTTGCCGAAAATTTTCCGTTACGCGGAACACGCCGCGCAACATTCAATGCTCAACACCCCCAACATCTGGGGCTGGTATCTGGCCGGGCTGACGTTCCAATGGCTGATCGGGCAGGGCGGTTTGAACGCGATGGAACAGCGCAACCGCGCCAAAGCCGACGCGCTGTATGCAGCGATCGATGGTTCCGGTGGCTACTACCGCAACCCGGTCGAATCGGCCGCGCGCTCGCGGATGAATGTGCCGTTTGTGTTGCACGACGCGGCCCTCGATCCGATTTTCCTGCGCGAGTCAGAGGCAGCGGGCTTGCTCGCACTGAAAGGTCACCGCGCGATTGGCGGCATGCGTGCATCGCTGTACAATGCGATGCCGATCGAAGGCGTGGCCGCGCTGACGCAATTCATGCGTGATTTCGCGCAACGGCACGGATGATTGGCGCGCCCGCCAATTTCCAGTTGTCGTCATTCCGGACACCTCGCAGCGGCGATCCGGAATCCAGATCATCCGCAAGATTGCCATGGTTCCGCGCGCGGGCATGACGGCCTTGCGATATCCTTGTCGCTGCGGCTTCCTGCGCTTCTCGCACCAAGCGGGTCGGCGCGAACTCGCACATCCCCGTGTTCGAACATGCGCGCCTTGCTCCCGCTTGGCGCTGCGATACTCGGCGTCATGCACGGCGCTGGAAGCTCGCAGGATGACGGCCATCCATGGCCTGCGATTTTGTAACTCGATAGGCAATACTCATTCTCGAAAAAAGGCAACCTTTTTCAATGTTCAAAATTCTGACTCTCAACAACATCGCTGCCAGCGGTTTGGGGCGGTTCCCGAAAGACACCTACGAAATCGGCAACGACATTGTGCAGCCTGACGCGATCCTGTTGCGTTCGGCCGATTTGCACGCGCAACCGATCGCCGACAGCGTGCTGGCGATCGGCCGCGCGGGCGCCGGCACCAACAATATTCCCGTTACGGAAATGTCAAAGCGTGGCGTACCGGTGTTCAACGCGCCCGGCGCCAACGCCAACGCGGTCAAGGAACTGGTGATCGCCGGCATGTTGCTGGCCGCGCGGAATCTTTCCGATGCGCTCGCATTCGCGCAATCGATCGCGCGCGAGGACGATGCGCACGCACGCATGGAAGCGGAGAAGAAGCGCTTCGCGGGCTCCGAGCTTGCCGGCAAGACGCTGGGCGTGGTGGGCCTTGGCGCAATCGGGGTGCGCGTGGCCAACGCCGCGTTTGCGCTGGGTATGCGTGTGGTCGGTTTCGACCCCCACATGACCGTGGAAGGCGCATGGCAATTGTCCTCCAGCGTGCAGCGTGCCAATTCGCTGGAAGAACTCTACGGAACGTGCGAATACGTCACCCTGCACGTTCCGCTGAGTGACGCGACGCGTGGCTTGTTCGGTTCAACCGCGGTCGCTGCAACAAAGCCCGGTCTCGTATTGTTGAATTTCGCGCGCGAGGGCATCGCCGATGCCGCGGCGATACGGGCCGGCTTGGACACCGGCGAGCTCGGCCGCTACGTCTGCGATTTCCCGGTCGCGGAACTGGCGGGTCATGCGCGCGTCATCGCGCTGCCGCATCTTGGCGCGTCCACCGCCGAAGCCGAGGAGAACTGCGCGGTGATGGTCGCCGACCAGTTGCGCGAATTCCTGGAAAGCGGCAACGTGCAGCACTCGGTCAATTTTCCGAATACCCGAATGGCGCGTGCCGGCCACATGCGCATCTGCATCACCAACGCCAACCGCCCCAATATGATCGGCCAGCTCACCCACCTGCTGGGCCAAGCCGGCCTGAATATCGCGCAGATGCACAACGCCTCGCGCGGCGAACTCGCCTACAACCTTATCGACGTCGATGCTGCGGTACCGGGTTCGCTGGTTGCGGATATCCATGGGATCGAAGGCATCCTGTCACTGCGCGTGATCGCCGCGGGCGCATAATCGGCGCACATGAGTACGGATTTCGATGCGAGGCGGTTGGCCATTCCGGCGATCGAGCGGTTGCGCGCCTACGATCCGGGACATGATCTACCGATGCTGCGCCGCCGTTTCGGCGGGCTGATCGCGGAACTGGGTTCCAACGAGAATCCGCTGGGACCGAGCCCACGTGCGCTGGAAGCGATACGCACGGCATTGCCGGATATTTCCCGTTATCCCGATCCGCGCGGCGCAGCGCTGAATGCCGCGCTGGCGGCCCATCTGGACGTGGCGAGCGATCGCATCGCGTTGGGCAACGGTTCGCATGAATTGCTGATGCTGCTGGCGCAATGTTTCGCCGATGTGCGGCGCTCGGTGGTGTTTTCGCAATACGGCTTCGCGGTTTTCGCGATTGCGACCGGCGCGACCGGCGCGCAGCCGATCCGCGTGCCCGCGCTGGCCCGCGACCACGCAACCGCGCCGTTCGGCCACGATCTTCCGGCCATGGCCGACGCGATTCGCGAAGACACCCGCATCGTGTACTTGGCCAATCCGAACAATCCGACCGGCACCTGGTTCGATGATGCAACGCTCGTCGATTTCATGACGCGCGTGCCACGCGATGTTCTGGTGGTCGTCGACGAGGCTTACCACGAATACGTCGACGCGCCGGGTTTGAGCACCGCGCTCGCACTGACCGGAAAACATCCCAATCTGATCGTCACCCACACGTTTTCGAAAGCGCATGGACTCGCGGGCTTGCGCATCGGTTATCTGGTCGCGCACGCGAGCGTGGTCGAAGTCATCGAGCGCCTGCGCGAATCGTTCAATGTCAACGCTCTCGCCTTGGCCGCCGGGGAGGCTGCGCTCGGCGACCATGAACACCTGCAACTCGTGCGTGCTTTCAATGCCAGCGAACGCGCGTGGCTGCGGGACCAATTGGAAACGCGGGGTTTGGCGTGCCTGCCATCGCAGACCAATTTCCTACTTGTCGATCTAGGCCACGCTGCAAGCGATCTCGAACGCCATCTGTTCGAGCGCGGCGTGATCGTGCGGCCGATGGACGGCTACGGGCTGTCGCAGACGTTGCGCGTCAGCGTCGGCAATCGCGAAGAGAACCTGCGATTGCTGGAATCGCTGCCATGACGGCGCCGCTCGACTGGATCAGTACGCCGAGCGGGGCGGGATTGCGCGGTGAGATCGCGGTGCCCGGCGACAAGTCGATTTCGCACCGCGCGATCATGCTGGCGAGTCTAGCGGATGGCACATCGCGGATTCGCGGATTCCTGGAAGGTGAGGACACCTTCGCCACCGCGGCGATCTTCGCGCGCATGGGCGTGTGCATCGAATCGCCGTCGCTGGGCGAACGCATCGTGCATGGTGTCGGCCTGCATGGCTTGCGCACGCCCGAAGGCGAACTGGATTGCGGCAATGCCGGCACCGCGATGCGATTGCTGATGGGTTTGTTGGCCGGGCAGCAATTCGTCAGTGTGCTGATCGGCGATGCCTCGTTGTCGAATCGTCCGATGCGCCGCGTGATCGAACCACTGACCGCGATGGGCGCGCGCATCGATGCGAACGATGGCGAGCGGCCACCGCTACGAATTGCAGGCAATCCGCAACTGCACGGCATCGGTTATAGGTCGCCGGTCGCCAGCGCACAGGTCAAGTCCGCGATTCTGCTGGCGGGTTTGTATGCCCATGGCGAGACACAGGTGATCGAACCGCAGCCGACCCGCGATTACACCGAGCAGATGCTGTCCGCGTTCGGCTGGCCGATTGAATTTGATCCGGGCAGGGCGCGTGTGCCGGGTGGCCATCGATTGCGCGCAACGGATGTGGACATTCCGGCGGATTTCTCATCCGCGGCGTTCCTGATTGTGGCGGCGACATTGATCCGAGGTAGCAAATTGCGGTTACGCAGCGTGGGGATGAATCCGCGACGCACCGGACTGCTGCATGTCCTGCGTGCGATGGGGGCCGACATCGTCGTGGAGAATTCGCGCGAATCCGGTGGCGAACCCGTGACCGATCTGATCGTCCGCCATGCGCCGCTGCGTGGAGTGGAGGTTACAACGCAACACGTCGCCGACATGATCGACGAATTTCCGATCCTGTTCGTGGCCGCGGCCTTCGCCGAAGGCACCACGATCATTCGCGATGCCGCGGAATTGCGGGTCAAGGAATCCGATCGCATCACGGTGATGGCGGCCGGCCTGCGCAAGCTGGGCGTGCGTATCGAGGAAACCCCGGATGGCGCGATCATCGAAGGCGGCGCGTTGCGCGGCGGGGAAGTGGACGCGGCAGGCGATCATCGTTGTGCGATGGCGTTCGCGGTGGCCGGAGCCGTCGCACGAGGCGACGTGCGCATCCACGACTGCGCCAACGTTGCAACCTCGTTTCCTGGTTTCGTGGAAACCGCGAATGTCTGCGGGTTGCGGGTCGTGCCAGTCGCCTAGCAACCACGCGTACAATGCGCGCCAATGTCGAAACCCATACCTGTTCTCGCCATCGACGGTCCCTCCGGTTCCGGCAAGGGCACCATCGCGCGCGCGATCGCTGATCGGCTGGGCTGGCATCTGTTGGATTCCGGCGCGTTGTATCGCGCGGTCGGCTATGCGGCGGGGATGGCGGGGCTGGATTTGTCCGACGCCGAGGCGATCACGCGCTGCGCACAGGCCACCAAGATTGGGTTCCGCGATCCCGGCGACGGCCGCGAGACGCGGGTGATCGTCAATGGCCATGATGCGACGGACGAACTGCGCACCGAAAGCGCGGGTGCGGCGGCCTCGGCAATCGCGGCGATCCCCGGCGTGCGTGCGGCGCTCGTCGACAAGCAGCTCGCTTGCCGTAAGGTCCCGGGCCTGGTCGCCGACGGCCGTGACATGGGCACGGTGGTCTTCCCGGAAGCTGAACTCAAGGTGTTCCTGACCGCCAGCGCCGCCGAACGCGCGAAAAGGCGTTATAAGCAGTTGAAGGAAAAGGGGCTGGACGTTACACTTACCAGCCTTTTGCACGAGATCGAGGCGCGGGACGCCCGCGATGCGTCGCGTGCGGTCGCTCCGTTGAAGCCTGCGGTCGATGCAGTGCTGGTGGATACCACCGGCGTGCCGATCGATCAGGTGGTAGCGAAGGTATTGTCTCTGGTGCAAACCTGATTGCTTGTATCGAGACAATCGAAGCGCGCTTTTTTTTGAGAAATGCAGCCATGGATGGTTGCTTTGTGATCCTCACGATCATGGACGATCGCAAAAACAAACCGCAGCAACCCAACCCCACGCGGTGTGCGTGGGAAAAAACCAACGGTGCGATGCATGCACCCCCAACCGGCGGACCGTCGCCTTTAGGACTTCAATGATGAGCGTCACGGGCAACGCGGTCCTTTCCCAACCTGGAAACCCCATGAACGAGAGTTTTGCCGAACTGTTCGAACAGAGCCAATCGATCTCCAAGCTGAAACCCGGTTCTATCGTGTCCGGCATCGTCGTCGAGATCCGCTCCGACGTCGTGGTCATCAACGCCGGCCTGAAATCCGAGGGCATCGTCCCGATCGAACAGTTCCGCGAGGAAGACGGCACGCTGGAGATCAACGTCGGCGACGAGGTCAAGGTCGCGCTGGATGCAATCGAGGACGGCTTCGGCGAGACCAAGCTGTCGCGCGAGAAAGCCAAGCGCGCGCTGGTCTGGGACGTGCTCGAGAGCGCGTTCGAGAAGAGCGAGGCGATCACCGGACGCATTTCCGGCAAGGTCAAGGGCGGTTTCACCGTCGACATCAAGGATGTGCGCGCGTTCCTGCCGGGTTCGCTGGTGGATGTGCGACCGGTGCGCGATCCGGTTTATCTGGAAGGCAAGGATCTGGAATTCAAGATCATCAAGCTCGACCGCAAGCGCAACAATGTAGTGGTGTCGCGCCGCGCGGTGGTCGAGAGCGAGCATTCCGAGGAGCGCGAGCAGTTGCTGGAGCGCCTGCAGGAAGGCGCGATCCTGAAGGGCGTGGTCAAGAACCTCACCGATTACGGCGCGTTCGTGGACCTGGGCGGCATCGACGGTCTGTTGCACATCACCGACATGGCGTGGAAGCGCGTGCGGCATCCGTCGGAAGTGGTCAATGTCGGCGATGAACTGGACGTGCGCGTGCTGAAGTTCGACCGCGAGCGCAATCGCGTCTCGCTGGGTCTGAAACAGATGGGCGACGATCCGTGGGTCAACATCGCGCGTCGTTATCCCTCCGGCACGCGTCTGTTCGGCAAGATCAGCAACGTCACCGACTACGGTTGCTTCGTGGAGCTGGAGCCCGGCGTGGAAGGCCTGGTGCACGTGTCGGAGATGGACTGGACCAACAAGAACGTCAACCCCGCCAAGATGGTGCAGGTCGGGGACGAGACCGAGGTGATGGTGCTGGACGTGGACGAAGAGCGCCGCCGCATTTCGCTGGGCATCAAGCAGACCCAGGCCAATCCGTGGGAAGCCTTCGCCGCGCAGTTCAAGAAGGGCGACAAGGTCAAGGGTTCGATCAAGTCGATCACCGACTTCGGCATTTTCGTGGGTCTGGATGGCGGTATCGACGGTCTGGTGCATCTGTCCGACATCTCCTGGCAGACGCCGGGCGAGGAGCTGGTGCGCAACTTCAAGAAAGGTGACGAAGTCGAGGCGGTGGTGCTGGCGGTCGATCCCGAGCGCGAGCGCATCAGCCTGGGCGTCAAACAGCTCGAGCAGGATCCGTTCGGCCAGTTCATGGGCAGCCATCCGCGCGGCGCGATCCTCAACGGCACAATCAAGGAAGTCGACGCCAAGGGCGCGGTAGTGGATCTGGGCGAGGGCGTCGAGGGTTATCTCGCCGCGCGAGACATCGCCAAGGATCGTGTGGATGACGCCAGCCAGCATTTCAAGGTCGGCGACAAGGTCGAGGCCAAGTTCACCGGCATGGATCGCAAAGGCCGCATGTTGCAATTGTCGATCCGCGCCAAGGACGAGGAAGATCTGGCGGAAACGATGTCGGACTATCAGGATGCCGGTAGCGGCACCACCAAGCTCGGCGCGTTGCTGAAGGAGCAGATGAGCAAGTCGGAGTAGCTCACGCGTCAGGTTTCGACGGTTCCAATATATAACGTATATCGCCGACGCCCCCTGGCATCAGGGGGCTGAGTCGGCGTTTAAGTGAAAACGCCGGCTGATTGACGTCGTTCGCCTTCAAATCACTGCATTCATGCCCATGACCAAATCCGAACTGATCGAAGCGCTCGCGCGGCGACAGACGCATCTAGCGTTCGCCGACGTGGAGCTGGCCGTGCGCCACGTCATCGATCAGATGAGCGGCGCGCTGGCCAATGGCGAGCGCATCGAGGTGCGCGGATTCGGCAGTTTCTCGTTGCATTATCGGCCGCCGCGCACCGGCCGCAATCCCAAGACCGGCACAGCGGTGGCGCTGTCCGGTAAGCATGTGCCGCATTTCAAGCCGGGCAAGGAACTCCGCGAGCGCGTCAACAGGTGAGCGTGCTGAAAGCTGCTGCACTTTCAACTCGCTTGAATCTTCTGCGCAAATTCGATGCACACTGTGGGACACTGAAGGTCGTTTGAGGAAGCCCATCTGTGCGCGCGTCGATCGTTGTTCTCGTGGTCGCCTTTTTGATTCTCGGCGCGCTGTTCGGCGCGCTGAATCCGGGAATCGTCGGTTACGATTTTCTGTTCGCGCACGTCGAGGCGCCCAAGGGCACGGCGCTTTTGGTCGCGATCCTGATCGGCTGGCTGCTGGGCGGCGCATTGTGCTGGGCGGGCAAGGGCTTGCTGCGCCGTCGCACGCGCGTTGAACCCGGTCACGGTGATGCCGCATGAGCGCGTTGCTGCTGCACCCGTTGTACCTGTTGTTTCTGCTGCTGCCGGTGGCGGCGTGGTCTGGCTGGCTGATCGGGCGCCATACCAGCGCACGCAGCTCGGGCGCGCGCGTCACCGAATTGTCTTCGAACTATTTCCGGGGCCTGAATTATTTGCTCAACGAGCAACCGGACAAGGCGATCGAGGTGTTCATGAAGCTCGCCGAGTTCAACCGCGACACGGTCGAGACCCACCTCGCGCTCGGCAATCTGTTCCGGCGTCGGGGCGAGGTCGATCGCGCCATTCGCGTTCACCAGCATTTGGTCGGTCGCCCCAACCTGAGCGGGGAGGAGAAGACTGTCGCGCTGCTCGAACTCGGCGAGGATTACATGCGCGCCGGATTGCTTGATCGCGCGGAGGCCTTGTTCGACGATCTGGTGGCGATGAACGCGCATGCACCATCGGCGCTGCGGCATCTGATCGCGATCTACCAGCACGAGCGCGACTGGCACAAGGCGATCGACCATGCGCGCCGGCTGGAGGTGATGACCGGCGAATCGCAGGGGCCGACCATCGCCCAGTTCTGTTGCGAGCTGGCCGAGCAATCGCGCGTGCACGGCGCGCGCGGCGAGGCCAGCGCCTATCTCGATCAGGCATTCGTCAGCGAGTCCGAGTGCGTGCGCGCGCACATGATCGCCGGCCACTTGCTGGCGGAAGAGAGCGATCACGCCGGTGCAGTGGAGGCTTACGAACGCGCGGTACAGGCCGATGTCGACTTCGTGCCGGAAATCTTGCCGCCGTTGTTGGACAACTACGCGCGTTCGCAGCAGATGGATCGCGCCGAGAAATTCCTGGTCGACGTGATCTCCCGCTATCAAGGTATTTCGCCGGTACTGGCGCTGATGCGTCTGTACGCCGGCCGCGAGGGCGAGCGCGTCGCGGTCGATTTCCTGACCCGGCAATTGCGCCAGCGGCCATCGGTGCGCGGACTGATGGCGCTGATCGACGCGACGCTGGACAAGACCACGGGCGAGGCGCGCGAGAATTTCCTGATCCTGCGCGACCTGACCCGCAAGCTGCTGGAAGGCCAGGCGATGTACCGTTGCAGCCGTTGCGGATTCGGCGCCAAGGCCCACCACTGGCAGTGTCCGAGTTGCAAGAACTGGGGCACGGTCAGGCCGATCCACGGCGTCGTCAACGAATAAAGGCGGTTTGCAAAGCTACTGCGCTTGTCAGCCCGCGCGCCGGCGGTGCGCAATCTGCCTTCGCTCGTTACGCTTTTCAAACCGCTCTCACCGGAGAGGATTCCGCAAGGCAATGCCGGAGGTGCAACTCATCGTCAGCGCCGTTTCCGGCCTTGTCGTCTCCGTAGCGACCGTCGCTGCGAGTATTGCTTACGCGCGCCGACGCGGTCTGTTGGATCAGCCCGGGCAGCGCCGTTCGCACTCGCAACCCACACCACGCGGCGGCGGCGCCGGGATTGTCGCCGGCACATTGATTGTCGGCGTTCCGGCATTGTTATTGCCACCGAGCGCGTGGCCGCCGACCACGGTTGTTGTGATCGCCGCCGCGTTGCTCGCGATCGCCGCGGTCGGCTGGCGCGACGATCATGCGCCATTGCCGGTGCTGCCGCGCGTCGGCGTGCATGCGCTGGCGGCGCTTGTCGTAGGCGTCGTGTTGCTGTGGCCCGCAGCGAATATCGATCCACGACTTTGGTGGTGGCTCGCGGCGATCGTGCCGCTGTTCGCCGGCAGCATCAATGCGCACAACTTCATGGATGGTATCGATGGCCTGCTCGGTCTGCAGGCGCTGTTCGTATTGATCGGCTACGCGCTGTTGGCGCATGCGGCGGGAGACTTCGCGATGACCGCGGCGTCGCTCGGCGCGGCCGCGGCGTGTCTGGGATTTCTCATCTTCAATCTGCCGCCGGCGCGAATTTTCATGGGCGACGTCGGCAGCGGCGCGCTGGGATTGTCGATCGGCGCGCTCGGCGGTCTGCTGGTGCAACGGCGTCCCGAACTGCTGTGGGCTTGCGCGATCCTGTCGTCGGCGTTTCTGGTCGATGCCGGCCTGACCCTGTGCGTTCGCGTGCTGAGTGGGCGGCGTTGGTACACTGCGCACCGCGAACACCTGTACCAATGGATGGTGCGTGCGGGTTCGGATCACGCGCGAACGGATGGCGTTTACATGCTCTGGAACCTTATCGTGGCGGCACCGGCGGCATGGTTGGCGGCGACTCTGCCACCGGCGCGTGCGTTCGCGTTATGCGTGGTGGTCTTCGCGCTCGCCGGCGTGGTCTGGATCGCGGGCAAGCTCGCGTGCCTGCGCCTGGCGCGCCGAGAATTGCGCCATGCCAATGCGTAGGCTGATCAGCAGCATCCACCCGCGCGCGGTGGTGGTCGTGCACGACCTAGTGATGACGGCGATCGCGTGGTCGTTGGCCAACGCGCTGCGTTACGCACTGTTGCCGCAATTGCAACCACCGGACGTGATTACGCCGGAACTGGCGATCGTGCTGGTGGTGCAGGGCGCGATCTTCGCATGGACCGGTCTGTACAAAGGCTTGTGGCGTTTCGCCAGCTTGCCCGATTTGTGGAACATCCTGCGCGCCAGCGTGGCCGGTGCGTTGGGCGTAGGACTCGCCCTGTTCCTGTATAGCCGCCTGCAAGGCATCCCGCGTTCGGTGCTGCTGATCTATCCGTTGCTGCTGTGCGTGTTGCTGGGGTTGCCGCGATTGGCTTACCGCTACTGGAAAGACAGCCGGATCGATCTGTTCCACACCCAGCACAGCAAGCGCGTGTTGGTGATCGGCGCGGGACGTGCGGGTGAGACGCTGATCCGCGATCTGCGCCGCGATGCGCGTTATCACGCTGCCGGCTTCGTCGACGACAGCGATGCGCTGCGCGGCGCGCGCGTGCACGGCATTCCGGTGCTGGGCGGCATCGAACGCATGCCGGAACTCGCGCGCGAAGCCGGCGCGGAAATGTTGCTGATCGCGATGCCCTCGGCGGACAAGGCGCAGATGCGCCGGGTAGTGGAACTATGTGAGGAGACCGGGCTGCCGTTCCGCACCGTGCCGCGGCTGGAAGACGTGGTTGCCGGGCGCGCGCAGTTCAACGAATTGAAGGAAGTCGCGATCGAGGATCTGCTCGGCCGCGAGCCGGTGAAGCTGGATTGGAGCGCGATCCGGCAAGGCTTGACCGGCCGCCACGTGCTGGTCACCGGCGGCGGCGGTTCGATCGGCGCGGAATTGTGCCGGCAGATCGCGCGGCTGGGCGCGGGCTCGCTGACCGTGATCGAGTTGTCCGAATACAACCTCTACCGCATCGAGCAGGAATTGCGCGCGCAGTATCCGGAACTTCTGTTCCGTGGCTTGATCGGGGATTGTGGCGATGCCGGAACCTGCGCCCACGCCTTCGCGATCGCGCGTCCCAACGTGGTGTTCCACGCCGCTGCCTACAAACATGTGCCGCTGCTGCAGGAACAATTGCGCGAGACTTTCCGCAACAACGTGCTGGCCTCGCGCGCGGTCGCCGAGGCTGCAGCGAGCCATGGCGTCGAAAGCTTCGTGCTGATCTCCACCGACAAGGCGGTCAATCCGACCAGCGTGATGGGCGCCTGCAAGCGTATCGCCGAGATCGTCTGTCAGGCGATCGCCGCCGACGCGCACACGCGTTTTG
>JBDTAJ010000197.1:0-19004 GCA_039924705.1 Rhodanobacteraceae bacterium | reverse complement strand
ACGCGCGAGTTGCTGTACACCGGCGTCACCCGCGCGCGAATGGGCGTCGCGATCTACGGCGATGCCACGCTGCTGCGCGCTGGCGTCGCACGACGCACGCTGCGCTGGAACGGGCTGGCGGACCGCTTGCGCGAGGCCACACGCGCCACCACGTCGATTGCGGAATCTTTACCAACGTCATCCTAGTCTTGGGTTCACAAAGTCACTGGATCCCGGCTTTCCTCGCTCCTCAAGGCGCGGCCATCCCTGGCCGCTCCCCGCGTCGCCGGAATGACAAATAACGTTTTCAAGCTCTTTCTCTTTCTCCTACCGCCTCCGGTTTATGCATTCCTTCCATCCCGCTGTCGCCGCCTGGTTCGAATCCACGTTCGACACGCCCACGCCGGCGCAGCAGCAGGCGTGGCCGGCAATCCAATCCGGTCGTCATGCGTTGATCGCCGCACCGACCGGCTCCGGCAAGACGTTGGCCGCATTTCTTGCCGCGATCGACGCGCTGGTGCGACGCGGCGTCGAGGGCGCGCTCACGGACGAGACGCACGTCGTGTACGTGTCGCCGCTGAAAGCGTTGTCCAACGACATCCGGATCAATCTCGAATCTCCGCTGGCAGGAATCCGCGAGGAACTGCAGAGACTGGGATTGCCCGACGTCGAGATCCGCGCCGCAGTGCGCACCGGCGACACGCCTCAGGCCGAGCGCAACGCGATGCGCAAACGCGCGCCGCACATTGTGGTGACCACGCCGGAATCGCTGTACATCCTGCTCGGTTCCGAATCGGGTCGGCGCATGCTCGGTACAACGCGGACCGTGATCGTGGACGAAATCCACGCGCTGGCGCCCAACAAGCGCGGCAGTCACTTGGCGCTGTCGCTGGAACGTCTGGATGCACTGTGCGGCCAAAAGGTCACCCGCATCGGTTTGTCGGCGACGCAGAAGCCCATTCAAGAGGTCGCGCGGTTTCTCTGCGCATCGCAAGACTGCGCGATCGTCGACGTCGGCTACTCGCGCGCGCGCGATCTCGGCATTGAGGTCACCGGCGTGCCGCTGCAGGCGGTGATGAGCAACGACGCATGGGAATTGAGCTACAACCGCCTGACCGAGTTGATCCAGGGACATCGCACCACGCTGATCTTCGTCAACACCCGGCGCATGGTGGAGCGCGCGACGAGACACTTGGCCGAACGCCTCGGCAAGGATGCGGTGGCTGCGCATCACGGCAGTCTCTCGAAAGAAAAACGTCTCGACGCCGAGCAGCGTCTGAAAAGCGGACAATTGCGCGCGCTGGTTGCGACCGCATCGCTGGAGCTTGGCATCGACATCGGCGAGGTGGATCTGGTTTGTCAGCTTGGCTCGCCACGCTCGATCGCCGCGTGGCTGCAGCGCGCCGGCAGGGCCGGGCATGCGGTCGGCGGCACCTCGAAAGCGCGGCTGTTCCCGAGTTCGCGCGACGATCTGGCCGAGTGCGCGGCGCTGCTGGATTGCGTGCGCCGTGGCGAACTCGATACCTTGAAGATTCCGCGCGCACCGCTGGACGTGCTGGCGCAGCAGATCGTCGCCGAGGTCGCCTGCGGCGAATGCGACGAATCCGCGTTGTCCGAGATGTTGCGTGGTGCGTATCCGTATGCCGCGCTCGATTGCGACACGTTCACCGAAGTGCTGCGGATGCTGGCCGACGGCTACAGTACCCGGCGCGGCACGCGTTCGGCGTATCTGCATCGCGACGCGGTCAACGGCAAATTGCGCGCGCGGCGCGGCGCGCGCCTCACCGCGATCACTTCCGGCGGTGCCATCCCCGACACCGCCGATTACGACGTGGTGCTGGAGCCGCAATCGCTGCGCGTCGGCAGCTTGAACGAGGACTTCGCGGTCGAAAGCCTGGCCGGCGACATCTTCCAGCTCGGCAACATGAGTTACCGGATCCTGCGCGTCGAGCGCGGCCGTGTCCGGGTGGAGGACGCACACGGCGCGCCGCCATCGATCCCGTTCTGGCTGGGCGAAGCGCCGGGGCGCAGCGACGAACTATCGCGCGGCGTGGCGCGCTTGCGCGAGGAGATCGCCGTACGATTGAATGATGAACCCCTCTCCCAGCGGGAGAAGGGCAGGGGTGAGGGTCCGGTGTCGACACAAACATCCATCCATGGAGCGTGCTCCAGTCGGCATCCTGCCTCCTCCTCCGTTGCTGCACGCGATGCCATTCAAGGCATCGCGTCAGCGCAGCAACTTCGACCCTCATCCGGCGCTTCGCGCCACCTTCTCCCGGAGGGAGAAGGGAGAGCCATCGCCTGGTTGCGCGACGAGGTTGGCGTGGTCGATTCCGCCGCGAAACAACTGGTGGAGTATTACCGGATCGCGCGCATCGAACTTGGCCTGTTGCCGACGCAAGACAAGCTGGCTATGGAGCGATTCTTCGACGAATCCGGCGGCACGCAACTAGTGATCCATTCGCCGTTCGGCAGCCGGATCAACCGCGCGTGGGGATTGGCGCTGCGCAAGCGTTTCTGCCGCAAGTTCAATTTCGAATTGCAGGCGGCGGCAACCGAAGACGCGATCGTGCTGTCGCTATCGACCAGCCACAGTTTTCCGCTGGAGGAAGTCGTGCGTTATCTGCATTCAAATTCGGTGCGCGAGGTATTGACCCAGGCGCTGCTGGATGCGCCGATGTTCGCCGCGCGCTGGCGCTGGAATGCGAGCGCCGCACTGGCCTTGCCGCGCTTCGTCGGCGGCGCGAAGGTGCCGCCACAGATACAACGCATGAAATCCGAAGACCTGCTGGCGACGGTGTTTCCCGACCAAGTGGCCTGCGCGGAAAATCTCACTGGCGAGCGGCAGATCCCCGATCATCCGCTGGTCGCGCAAACGCTGCACGATTGTTTGCATGAAGCGATGGATATCGATGGACTGGTCGCACTGTTGCAAAAGCTCGAACAGGGCGAGGCGCGCATCGTCGCGCGGGATCTGACCGCGCCGTCGTCTTTGGCAGCCGAAGTGTTGGGTGCGCAGCCTTATGCGTATCTCGACGACGCGCCATTGGAGGAACGCCGCACGCAAGCGGTGGCATCGCGCGGTTTTTCCGAGGTGCGGGGCGCTGAGGATCTCGGCAAGCTCGACGCGGATGCGATTGCTGCGGTGCGCGAGGAAGCGTGGCCCAGTCCACGCGACGCCGATGAGATGCACGAGACGCTGTTGTCGCTGGGCGCGGTCAATGTCGACGAGGTGAAGCACAATGCGAGTTGGGAAGTATGGTTGCACGATTTGGCGCGGGCGAATCGCGCGACGCGGCTAATTCTCTCGCCCACGTCGTTATGGGTCGCCGCCGAAATGCTTCCCGTCTGGCGAGCAATCCACCCCGCCGCGGGATTGCAACCGTCCATCGACGCGCCGGCAGAATTCGCCGCGCGTGCGTGGATACGCGAAGATGCGTTGACCGAAATCGTGCGCGCACGCATGGGCTGTTATGGACCGGTGCACAGCGATCAAGTCGCCGCTGCACTAACGTTGCCACGCGGCGACGTCGATCTGGCGCTCACCGCGCTGGAACGCGAAGGTTTCGCGATGCGCGGACGGTTCTCGCTTCGCGATGTAACCGACGCCGCTGCGCAATCCGACGAATGGTGCGAAAGGCATTTGCTTGCGCGCATCCATCGTCGCACCGTGCAACGACTGCGCCGCGAGATCGAACCGGTCGAGCCGCGCGATTTCATGCGCTTTCTGTTCGATTGGCAACACGTCGCACCGGGCGCGCGCCTCCGTGGCGCGGAAGCCCTCGCCGGCGTGCTGGCGCAGCTGGAAGGCTACGAAGCGCCGGCCGCGGCGTGGGAATCGCAATTACTGCCGGCGCGGCTGGAACATTACGACATCGGTTGGCTGGACGGGTTGTGCAGCGCGGGGCGCATTGCCTGGACGCGCTTGCGAACGGCGTCGAGCGAGCACGCCTCGCCCGTGCATGCCTCGCCGATCGTGTTGTTACCGCGTCGGCAATTGTCGTCGTGGAGTGCGCTCGGCACCAAGGCCCATCCGGAGCCGGCGATGCTGTCGTCGCGCGCCCAAGCGGTCGTGGAATTCCTCTCGCAACACGGCGCATCGTTTTTCGATGAGATCGCAGCAGGCACGCGCCTGCTGCGGGTGGAACTTGAAAACGTATTGGCGGAAATGGTCGGCGCGGGACTGGTCAATGCCGATAGTTTTTCCGGCCTGCGGGCGCTGCTGCAGCCGTCGTCGAAGCGCAACGGCGCGCGTCACCGGCGCGTGTCGCGGCACATGCTGTCGGGCATCGAGGACGCTGGGCGCTGGAGTTTGATCAAGCGCGACGCGGCGCGAACCCCGGAAGCAGTCGAACACATCGCGCGCACGCTGTTGCGCCGCTACGGCGTGATTTTCTGGAAACTGCTGGTGCGCGAGGCATCTTGGTTGCCGCCGTGGCGGGAAATCCTGCGCTTGTGCCAGCGGCTGGAGGCGCGCGGCGAAATCCGCGGCGGCCGTTTCGTCGCCGGCGTGATCGGCGAGCAATTCGCGTTGCCCGAAGCGGTCGGCGCGGTGCGCGCCGTACGCCGCGCACCGCACGACAGCGTGTTGATCCGGATCAGCGGCACCGACCCCTTGAACCTGATTGGCAGTGTGCTGCCCGGCGCCAAAGTCCCCGCTGTCACCGGTTCGCGCATCGTGTTCCGCGATGGCGTGCCGCTGGCCACCCGCGTCGCCGGCGAGATCACGCCGTTGCAGGAACTATCGAACGATGACGAACGCGCGGTGCGCGGGTTGTTGTCACAGGGTTACGCGCAACGGCGTTCAACCGAGGACGTTGCGTAGGGCAACGTCAGCCGATCGCGAACCGCAAACGCAAAGCGCCGGCGCATCACCGGCGTCACGACTCGCATTGAAAGGCGTTACTTCTTCGCCGCGATGATCTTGCTCAAATAATCCGGCTTGCCGTCGATGCGCCCCAGATGCGGATATTGCAAACCGCCGTGGTAATCGACAGCGTAGGTTTTGTATTCGTCCTGACTCTTCACCAGCAGTCCGATCGGCTTGCCGCCGTCCTTGGCCGCGGTGATCGCATCTTCCAGCACTTCCGGTTTGTAGGCGTGTCCGTTGACCGCGACCAGTGTGGCGCCGGATGACACGCCGGCCTTGAACGCAGGACCGTTCCAGCGCACGTCGATGATCTGGTCTTCCTTGTTGGTCATCGTCAATCCGATCGAAAACGCGAAATCGGTGAACTTGCGATTCTTCTCCTGCGCCTTCTGGTAATCGCTTTCCTTGTCGGTGTAGACGAGCTTCCAGCCGGATGCTTCGAGACCGTCCAGCGGCGGCGCGTGCACGTCCAGACGCGAACGCAGGAAACCTGCCCAATCGTATTTCGCAACCCCGTTTAGTGCCGCGACCACATCGTCGAAGATGTAGGTCTTGGTCACGAAGCTGCCGTTGTCGATGCCGAAAAACGCGCGTGCGAAATCGTCCATCGAACGCTTGCCGCCGGAAAGCTCGCGCAATTTGGCATCGACCGCCAGCCAGATCAGTTGTCCCGCGCTGTAGTAATCCTCGCTCATCTGATAACTGCGGTACGGCAACGACGCGCGTTCCGCGATGGTGGGATCGTTGGTGGTGTCCTGCACGTTGCGCCAGTCGAAGCCGGGACGGTTGCGCTGATAATTCGCCGCGACCAGCGCCAACGCATCGCGGAGTTGTTCGTCATTCCACAGGCCGGAACGCACGGCCAGCACGAAGCCCCAGTACTGCGTCTGGCCCTCGTACACCCACAACAACGAATCGCCCATCGGCACGTTGAAGTTCGGCGTCCACAAATCCGCCGGCCGGCGGAACTTGCCGTTCCACGAATGCGTGTATTCGTGCGCCAGCAGATCGCGGCCCGGCGCGCCGTTCTTCCAGTCGGTGAAGTAATCCGCATCTAATCCGTCTTCGCTGGATTGGTGATGTTCCAGCCCATTACCGCTCATCTGATCCGACAGCGAGAACAGGAAATCGTAGTGGTTGTAATGGTGCGAATCGAACAGCGCGTACGCCTGCGTCACCAGCGCGCGATGCGCTTTTAGTTGCTCCGGCGTCATCTCCAGATCTTTCGCGGTGTCGCCGACCAGATCCATGTGCACCGGGACTTTCGCGCCGGGGTTGAGATCGACGCGCTTGAAATATTCGCCGGCGTAAATCGGCGAATCGACCAGCGTGTTGAGCGTGGTGGGCTTGAAGGTGATCGTGTCGCCGGATTTGCTCGCCGTCTCCAGCGCGGTGCCGAGTTGCCAGCCATCGGGCAGTTTGATCGACGGCGCATAGGTGATGTCGCGCGAGTAATACCCGGCCGGGTACAACACCACCGCATTCCATTGCAGGTTGAGCATCGCGTCCGTCATCACGATCCGCCCCTGATCGTGTTCGCGCGGCGACAGGAACTGGTAATCGACATCGATGCTCGCCACGCCCTGCGACACGTCGATATGGAAGGCGTAAACGTCGTATTTGTCGCGCGCCCAGATCAGCGGCCGGCCGTTGGCGGTGACGGTGATCCCGGCCAGCTTGTCGATCGGGCCGGTCGGAGAGTGTTTGCCGGGAATCCACTTCGGATACAGCAGGGTCAGTTCGCCAGCCTGCACCGGGATGGTTTCATGCGCGTGGAAGATGCCCTGCGCGGTGTCACTGGCGTCCACGCTCAGCGTGATCGTGCCGGGGTAAGGCGTGTCCTGCGGGGGCAGTACGTTCGCGGACGGAGCGGTGTCGGCGTAAGCGGCGCCGGCGGCCAGCGCCAACGCCAACGCCAACGCGGCACTCAGACGAGAAACGGAAAGCGGAGCACAGTGGCTGGACATCTCACACTCCCGAAGCTTGAGCACAACTGCTGAAATTAGCACCGCCGCAACGCGGACGGGAAGGGCCGAATGGCACGGGGCTTGGACAAGCCACAGCACCCGCAATCCGCGCCTTATGTGTCATCCCGCCTGGCGCCGTCGGCGGGCTGCGCGCGCTCACTTCGCTCGCAGCCATTCCGGAATGTCGCGCTCCGCGTCGTCGTCGGTCAGCGGCTCGTGTTCGGGAATCTTCCTCGCGGTAACCCTGGCCTGCCGCAACCCGTCCATCAACGCCTGACCGGAGCCCGTTTCGTACCACGTTCTTGGATCGAGGCTGCTCACATCCGGCCCAAGGATATTGGTGTGGCAGTCGCGCGCAATCAGCATCAGCGCGTGCGAAGTCTTGGCGGCGCGTTGTTCGAAGTCGATGCCCCACAGGTATTTTGCCGCGTAACGGTACTTGCGTTGCTCGCGCTGGTCGTTGTCGGTGGCCGGATAGCACCAGTCCATCGCGTGCAGCAGGAATCCGCCCGAACCGCAGGCCGGATCCATCACGTATTCGCGGCGCGTGCGGTTCAACATGCGCACGCACATTTCCACGACGTGGCGCAGCGTGAAGAACTGGCCTTTCTTCTTCTTGGCTTCGATGGGCAGCAGATACTCGAAGGCATCGTCCATGATGCGCAGGTTCGAGCCCGTCAGGCGCACGCCTTCGATCGGCCCCACGCAGACCTGAAGATGACGCTTGGCCAACTCGATGTCTTCCCTCGGCTTGAAGACGCCGGGCCATTCGTCGCAGGCCTTGTGGAACAGATCGTTGATGCGATCGAAGGTGATTTCCGGATCGAGCGCCTTGCGGAATTCGACGACGGGCTGCGGGCGGTTCTCGAGCGCTTCCTTGATGCTGTCGGCGCCGTTGGACCACACCGCGATTGGCGCGCCCTTGGCATTCATGTAGCTCTTGAGTTGTTCGATGCCGTCTTTGCGCTTGGGCTTCTTGCACTCGACGATGATCTTGGGCGTGATCTTTGCCGAATCGGCATAAACGATGATGTCGGCGGCCTTGGTGCCAATCTCCGTGCCGAACTGGACGCTTTTCTCGAGATCGATTTCTTCGGCCTTGTAGCCGTACGTGTGCATAAGCTTGTAGACCCATAGCTGACGCACGATCTCTTCCGGTGCCGACTTTCCACCGTCCACGTATACCTGCACTTGATCGTGTCTGTCGAAAACGGCACAAAACTCTTGAGGTAATACTTGGTCTTGCCGGCGTCCTTTCCAGCCGTTGCTTTCTTCGGATAGATGGACAGGATTTCGTGGATTGGTTTGCCGAGATTCTCGAACTCGGTCCAACTCGAACTTGATGCCGGGCTCGCGAAAAATGCGATCGATCAGTTCCTTCGTGTTCACCGCTTCCCCGTGCTGTCGCGATTTTCGAAGTGATGCCACAGGCGCAACACCGCGATCGTCCGCGTAGTGACGGCGTAACGCACGATGTAATTGCCGAACACCATGTCGCGGATGGCTTGCGGGTCGGGCGCGGTTTCGACGGGCTTGCCCATTTGCGGAAAGCTCCGTAGAGCGTCGATTCGCTTGACCAGCTCGGCGCCGACGCTGTGCGCTACCGCGGGGTCATGTTCGGCAATGAAAGCGCGCAGGCGTATGAGGTCTTCGATCGCAACCGCGGTATATACCAGCCGCGGTTTGCGAGGAATCACCGCTTGACCTTCGGCGGCGCGGGTTCTTTGGCGCCGCCCCAGCTTTGCAGCCACCCATGCACCGTCTTTGCGGGCAGCACCCGGCCCGCAGTCACGTTATCCAACGCTTCGAGCGTCTGTTGCCAGCGGTCTTCTTCACTGGATTGACGTTGCACGTATTCGCGCAGCGCCTGATTGATCAGCCAGCTCTTGCTGCGCTGCTGACGCGCAACGATATATTCCAGATCCTGTTCGACATCCGGCTGTAGACGGACACTGGTTACGCTCATGGTCTTCTCGCTGTGACGACCTGCTACGTTGTAATACATTGTAGCCGTTTTGGCTCGCCCGTCAATTTGCATGCGTCCTTCGTTACGCCAGCGCGCTATGTCGTAAGCCATAGCCGAAATACACCAGTAGTCCGATCGCCATCCAGATGATGAAGCGCCAGATGGTGACCATCGGCAATCCGCCCAGCAGCAGGAATTGGCTGTTCCGCCACCACGGCCAGCCGATAATCAGGAACAGCGAGAACAACACGCCGATGGGCGCGAAGAGCCAGATCGCCGGCATCCGGAAAGCGCGCGGCAATCGCGGCTTGCGCACGCGCAGGACCAAAACGGCGAGACAAATCACGATGAAGGCGCTGAGCGTGCCGATATTGACCAGTTCCGCCACTTCGCCGATGGGAAGAAAGCCCGCGACGAGCGCGGTGAATACCCCGAGGATGATGGTCGGCCGATACGGGGTGCCGTATTTCGGATGTACCCGCGAAAACCATTTGGGCAGCAGCCCGTCGCGCGACAGCGCGAACCAGATGCGCGCCGCGCCCAGCATGAACGCGAACATCACGCTGGTCAGCCCGCATACCGCCGCCACGTTGATAATGCCGCGCACCCAATCCAGATGCCGCGCGGCGAACGCCGCGTCCACGGGCGCTGCCGAGTTCAACTGCGGATACGGCACCATGCCTGTCAGCACCAGCGACACCGCAAGGTACAGCGCCATCGACAAGCCCAACGAGATCAAGACCGCGCGCGGCAGGTCGCGTTGCGGATGGCGCGCTTCCTCCGCGGCGGTGGTCAACGTGTCGTAACCGAAGACCGCGAAGAACACGATGCTGGACGCGGCCAGCACGCCGCCCCAGCCGAAGTGCGAGGCGCCGGTGGCATCGGTGGTCATCGCCGGAATGAACGGATGCCAGTTGGCGGTGTTGACGTAGAACACGCCCACCACGATTACCAGCGCCACGCCGATCACCTTGATCGCCACGATCACGGTGTTGATGCGCGCGCCCAATTCGGTTCTCACCGTCAGCATCCATGCG
Source organism: Rhodanobacteraceae bacterium (assembly GCA_039924705.1). GTDB lineage: Bacteria > Pseudomonadota > Gammaproteobacteria > Xanthomonadales > Rhodanobacteraceae > 66-474. Next base: position 9,185 of record JBDTAJ010000197.1, on the reverse strand, counting down.
ATCAACAGCGAAATGCCCGCGGCGATCACGTTGAAGACCTTGCCGCTGTGCGGCTGCGCCGGATCCCACGCACCTTGCAGCCATATCGGCAGGTGCGCGCCGGTCAATTGCGCGAGCAAGGCCTGCACGTAACCCGACCAGCCGATCGCGACCACCGCCACGATCAGCGCGTATTCGAGCAATAGATCCCAGCCGATGATCCACGCCAGGAGTTCGCCGAGTACCGCGTAGCCGTAGGTGTAGGCGCTGCCGGTGACCGGAATCATGCCGGAGAACTCGGCGTAGGCGAGTGCGGCGCAAGCACTGCCGATGCCGGCGACGATGAAGGACAGCATCACCGCGGGGCCGGCATTGACCGCAGCCTGTTGCCCCGCCAACACGAAGATGCCGACGCCGATGATCGCACCGACGCCGATCGCGGTGAGCTGCCACACGCCGAGGACGCGGCGGAAATCGCCGCGCGCAACGGCTTCGGATTGCAGTTGCTCGACCGACTTGTGCCGCGTCAGCTGTGCGATGAAATCCATGTTTTTTTCCGGCAGTGAACGAGTTGCGCGATCATAACCGCAGGTTCGCCCGCGCGCTTGCGACAGGTTTCATTGTCGTCATTTCCGTGCAAGTGCACACATATTTCTTCCTTCTTGCGCGACAATCGCGGTTCGATGCCGCAGAAGCCTCCCTCCCGCATACGCCGCGCTCCCCCGCTGCCGCTGCGCCCGCAACAACCCCTGCCGGCCCGTCGCGCGGCGGATATCGCGCGGCCCGCCGATGCGTCGCGACGTTCCACGCGCGTGATCGAGTTCCTGTTGCGGGCGCTGCCGGAATCATGGCGATCAAAAACCCGCGATCTGCTAGTGCTGGTGCGGATGGATCGTCCGGTCGGCGCGCTGCTGCTGTTGTGGCCGACGTGGTGGGCGCTGTGGTTGGCGGCGGACGATTTCCCGCCATGGAAGCCGCTAGTGGTTTTCACCCTCGGCGTGTTCCTCATGCGCAGCGCCGGCTGCGCGATCAATGATTACGCTGATCGCAATCTGGACCCACAGGTGCAACGCACCGCCGGTCGGCCGCTGGCGGCGGGCCGGGTCGCGCCGCGCGAAGCGCTAGCGGTGTTCGCGGTGCTGTCGCTCGTCGCGTTCGCGCTGGTGGTCTTTTTCACCAATCGATTGACGATCGAGTTGTCGTTCGTGGGCGCCGCGCTGGCCGCACTGTATCCGTTTTCGAAACGCTACACCTCGCTGCCGCAAGTGGTGCTGGGCGCGGCCTTCGGCTGGGGCATCCCTATGGCGTTCGCGGCGGTCACCAATTCGCTGCCACCCTTGTGCTGGCTGCTGTTCCTCGGCAACGTGCTGTATTCGACGATCTACGACACCGAATACGCGATGGTCGATCGCGAGGAGGACATCAAGGCCGGCGCGCGCTCCACCGCGATCCTGTTCGACGACGCGGATTTGCCGATCCTCGGCGTGCTGATGGCGACGTTTCTGCTGACGATGATCCTGGTCGGCACGCGCGCGCAACTCGGTTGGCCGCATTGGCTCGCGTTGTTGGTGGTCCTCGCCTTCTTCGCGTGGCAATTGTTGACGATGCGCGACCGCGCGCGCGACCGATGCTTCGCCGCATTCCGCAATAACAATGCGGTCGGCTTGATGCTGTGGATCGGCATCCTGCTGGCGCTGGCGATCAAATAATCCTTAGCGACGTGCGCGCGCCAACGCCCATACATCGACGCGCACGACATCGGCGCGTTTCAACAACCGCGCGCATTCGGCCAGCGTCGCGCCGGTGGTGAATACATCGTCCCGCACCACGACATGTGCGGGCGGTGCGCCCTCGAAATGCACGGCGAACGCGCCTCGCACGTTGCGGCGACGCTGGATCGCGGAGAGTTCGGACTGGGCATCGGTTTCACGGGTGCGTCGCAGCGCATCGCGCAACAACGGAATGCGCAGCGCTTTCGCCAACGGCTTGGCCAATTCCAGCGCCTGGTTGTAGCCGCGCGCGCAGGCGCGCGCGATACAGCGGCACCGGCACGATTGCCTGCGGCAGTGCGATCGCGCGCGGGGCTGCGTATCACAGCGCGGACGGCAAGCGGCTCGCGGCAAGATCGGGGCCGAACTTGAAGCGCGCTTCCAGCCGATCCAGCGGCCACGCATAAACGAATGGCGCCCACGCCGCGTTCCACGGCGGCGCAGCGTGCGCAACAGACCGCGTTGCGCCGCAATTCCAGAGCGCAGGCCGCGCGCACATCGAGTCCATGCTCACCGCGTGCGCCACACAACAGGCAGCGCGAGGGCAGAAGCCCGTCAACCTTGTGGATCGCCTCGAAGTTGACAGCCATTCCCCGCGCCTCCGACACTGTTCGTCACTTTAACGGAGCGCCCGCCATGTCCGAACCGAAGCCGAGCGGCTTATCAAGCGTCACAGGCGAAGGCAGGTCGCGCCACGAGTGGACGCGCGCGGAACTGCTGGTCCTGTTCGCGCTGCCGTTCAACGATCTGTTGGCGCGTGCGCACGCCGTGCACCGCGCGCATCACGACCCCAATTCGGTACAGGTTTCCACACTGCTGTCGATCAAGACCGGCGGCTGTCCGGAGGATTGTTCCTATTGTCCGCAGGCGGCGCGCTATCAAACTGGGGTCCAGGCGGAAAAGCTGATGGAATTGGACGACGTGCTTGCACGTGCAGGCGCGGCCAAGGCCGCCGGTGCCTCGCGCTTTTGCATGGGCGCGGCTTGGCGAAGCCCCAAGGATCGCGACATTCCGAAAGTCGCGGCGATGATCCACGGCGTGCGTGCGCTGGGGTTGGAGACTTGCGCCACGTTGGGCATGTTGTCGCCGGCCCAAGCCGAGGCGCTGAAAGACGCGGGGCTGGACTACTACAACCACAATCTCGATACCGCACCCGAGTTCTACGGCGAGATCGTCCACACGCGTGAGTACCGGGATCGCCTCGACACGCTAGAACACGTACGCGAAGCCGGCATGAAAATCTGCTGCGGCGGCATCGTCGGCATGGGCGAATCGCGCGAGCAGCGCGCGGGACTGCTGCAGACGCTCGCCAACCTGCCGGAACCTCCGCAATCGGTGCCGATCAACCGTCTGGTGCGGGTGGCCGGCACGCCGCTGGCCGACACGGCGGAACTGGATCCGTTCGAGTTCGTGCGGACAGTCGCGGTCGCACGAATTTCGATGCCGGAATCCGTGGTGCGCTTGTCCGCCGGCCGCGCGGAGATGAGCGATGAATTGCAGGCACTGTGTTTTTTCGCCGGGGCCAATTCGATTTTTTACGGCGAAAAACTGCTCACCACCGGCAACCCGGATGTCGCGCACGATCGCGCGCTATTCGAGCGGTTGGGGCTGAACCCGATGCAAGTCGAAGGCCTACCCGATCGACAATCGCAAACGTTGCACGTCGACATTCTTGAAGCTACCAATGCCGCGACGGCCTGACCCCTCTTTCCTTTTCCCTTCGGAAGAAGGTGGCGCGAAGCGCCGAATGAGGGTCCGATTCTCGCCAGAGCCGGCGACCTGCCTCCACGCTGCGCAAGTTCGGATCCTCATCCACGCCCCTCTCCCGACGGAAGAGGGGCGTTGCACTTCGCCAACATGAGCCGGCCCGATCTTCTGCGGCAACTGGCAATGCGTACCGGCCAGCGCGGGAGCGAAGGCCTGCTGCGGCGGCTGCGTACCGTCGATCGCGTGCGCGGTGCGCGCGTGGTGATCGACGGCCGCGAACTCTTGAACTTCTCCGGCAACGATTATCTGGGCCTGGCGCAGCATCCGGTCTTGATTGCCGCATTGAAAAATGCGGCCGATGAAACCGGCGTCGGCAGCACCTCCGCGCATCTGATCTGCGGGCATCGTCGTGAACACGCGCAACTGGAAGAAGCGTTGGCCGACTGGACCGGCCGCGAACGCGCGCTACTTTTTTCATCCGGATGGCTGGCCAATCTCGGCGCGCTGTCCGCGTTGCTCGATCGCGATTCGATCTGCGTGCAGGACAAGTTGAACCACGCGAGCCTGCTGGATGCCGTGCGGCTATCCGGTTGCACGCTGAAGCGTTATCCGCACGGAAATGTCGGCGGCGCGGCGTGGCAATTGGCAAGCGCGGATGATCTCGCCGCGTTGCTCGTCACCGATGGCGTGTTCAGTATGGATGGCGATGTCGCGCCGCTGCGCGAACTCGCCGCGCTGTGCGCACGCGAACGCGCGACGCTGATGATCGACGACGCGCATGGACTCGGCGTGCTTGGTGCGGATGGAGCCGGCAGCCTAGCCGAAGCGGGCTTGACGCAGTATGACGCCCCGGTACTGATGGCGACGCTCGGCAAGGCGTTGGGTTGCAGCGGTGCGTTCGTGGCCGGCAGCGCCGCGCTGATCGACGGGCTGACGCAATTCGCGCGCAGCTTTGTCTACACCACCGCCTTGCCGCCGGCGTTGGCGGCGGCGGCGCGCGCCGCGGTGAAGCTAGCGCGCGAAGAATCCTGGCGTCGCGACAAACTGCGCGCGCTGATCGCGCGGTTTCGCACGGGCGCCGCGCAACTCCGCCTGCCCTTGGCGGAGTCGCGCACGCCGATCCAGCCGATCGTGCTGGGTGATTCCGCAAGCACCGTGGCCGCATCGACCGCGCTGGAAACACGCGGCTTGCTGGTCGCCGCGATCCGGCCGCCCAGCGTGTCGCAAGGCAAATCCCGGCTTCGCGTGACCCTGTCCGCCGCGCACGAGGAAGCGGACATCGATCGGCTGCTGGAAGCGATGGAGCAGATCAACACCATCCCCACCCAACCCTCCCCTTGAAGGGGAGGGCTAAGAGCGTGCGGCCGTTATCATGCCGCGCTTATGTCCGGACTTTTCATCGAAACGCGCGGTCGTGGCGACACCCATTTGGTGCTGCTCCACGGTTGGGCCATGCGTGGTGGCGCATTCGCACCGTTGGCCGACGCGCTGACCGGCCGCTACACGTTGCACCTGATCGATCTGCCCGGTCACGGCCGTTCGCGTGACTGCGATGTGCCGCTCGAACCACACGAATGCGCGCACGCGATCGCCGCGCGTACTCCGCCGGCGACATGGCTGGGCTGGTCGCTGGGCGGCCTGATCGCGTTGCAGGCGGCGCTCGATTTTCCGCAACACGTGCATTCGCTGGCAATGCTGTGCGCCTCGCCGCGCTTCGTGCGCGGCGACGATTGGCCGTATGCGATATCGGCCGACATCCTTCAACAATTCGCCGCCGATCTGGAAATCGATTATCGCGCGACGCTGGAACGTTTCCTGGCACTGGAAGCCCTCGGCAGCGATTGCGCGCAACAGGATCTGTGTCGACTGCGCGCGGAGACGTTCGCAGAGCAAACGCCCGACGCGCGCGTCTTGTGCGAAGGGCTGGACGTACTGGAACATGCCGATCTGCGCGCGCGCTTGCCGGAATTGACCCGGCCGAGTGTATGGATCGCCGGCCGCCGCGATCGTCTGATCCCGTGGCAGGCAATGCGGTGGAGCGCACAGCAATGCGGCGGTGCATTCGTCCGGATCGAAGGCGGCGGACACGCGCCGTTTATCGGCCATGCAAGCGAAGTCGCCGCGGCATTGAATCCCCTACCCCCAATCGGCAGCGCGCGTACGGGTGCGCTTGCATGAATCCGCCGCTGTGAGTCCGCTCTCATGAGCCTGCTCTTATGACCACGTTCCGGATCGATCATCGCCAGGTGCAACGCGCGTTCGCGCGCGCCGCGGCGGTGTACGAACAGCACGACGCGTTGCAGCGCAACGTGCAGACGAGGCTTTTGGAACGGTTGGATTATTACGAAGGCACACCGCAGCGCGTACTGGACGTGGGCTGCGGCACCGGCCGCGGCGCGGCACTGCTGAAGCGGCGCTGGCGCGACGCGCAGGTGATCGCGCTGGATCTGGCTTTGCCGATGCTGCGCAACGCGCGCCGACATGCCGGTTGGCTCAAGCCCTTCTCGCGCGTTTGCGGCGATGCCTTGGCGTTGCCGCTACCCGATCGCAGCGTGGACGTGCTGCATTCGAGTTTGTGCATCCAGTGGTGCGAAACCCCGCAGCCATTTTTTGCGGAATTCGCGCGTGTGTTGAAACCCGATGGATTCGTCGCCGTCTCCACGCTGGGGCCGGATACCCTGCGCGAATTGCGCGCGGCATGGGCGATTGCCGACGATGCGCATCCGCACGTCAGCCGCTTTCTCGACATGCACGATCTGGGCGATGCGGCGCTGGCCGCCGGCTTGCGCGACCCGGTGCTGGATGCCGATCATCTTTCATCGCGTTACGACGATCCGCGTGACTTGCTGCGCGAGCTGAAAGGTATGGGCGCCACCAACGCGGATGCGCAACGCGAGCGGGGTCTGACCGGCAAGACGCGTTTCGCGCGGATGTTTGGCGCATACAATGCGATGCGCGTCGATGGCAGGATTCCCGCGACATGGGAAGTGATCGAGCTGCACGCCTGGGGGCCGCGCGAAGGCCAACCGCGCCGCGATGGCGGCGCCGAAATCGCCAGCTTCTCGATCGAACGCTTGCGCGGTTCGCGGCGCTGATGCTATCTCGTTATCGACCAACCACCAGGATCGTGAAACTGCCCGACACGATCGACGGCCGCGGGGGGGGGGGATGATCTGCGGTAGGCGCGGGCCGCTCGCCGAATCGCGCGGCGGATAGATACACATGCCCGCTTTGCGGATCCAGCGCCAGCGTGCGTGCGCTTTTTTGCGTTGCCACATTGGCGATCACGGAATAATGATCCGCGTCGTCTTCGTGCACCACGGTCAACGTGCCACTGTCGCCGTTGGAACTGAAGACGAGCCCGCGTCGCGCATCGAACGCGGCGTCATCGGGGCCATCGCCGATCGCCACGTGCGCGACAGACTTGCCGGAATCCGTATCGGTCACCGCCATGGTCTTGTTCTGACACACCGAAAACAGTCGATGGTGCGCGGTGTCGATCGCGAGACCGGAGGGCTCCTCGCAGTCCTTGAGCGGCCAGGTGTGGGTGACCTTCATCGCGACCGGATCGACCTCGACCAGTTCGTGCTTGTCCTCGATGTTGTCGTAGACATGCCCGCCGCCATCGCTGACCGCGAACTCCGGCTTGCCGGGTAGCGCGACCGTGCCGAGCAGCTTGCCGCTGGCCGCGTCGATCACGCTGGCGTCGTTGCTGTGGCCATTGAACGTAAAGATCCGTTTGGAAAATGGGTCGTACAGGATCGCGTCCGGGCCGTGGGCGCCGACCACGATGGTTTGTTCGATTTTCAACGAGACCGGATCGAACATCGTCACCGTGTCGGCGCGGCCGTTGCTGATAAAGCCGCGATGCAGATCCGGCGCAAGCGCGATGCCGTGCACGCCGGACAGTCCGTCGATCTCACCGACCTTCTTTCCGTCGCGCGCATCCAGCACCAGCACGCGGTCGGAGCGGCTGATGTAGAGATGCTGTGTCGCCACGTCGAGATTGAGGTAATCCCAACCGCCATCGCCACCGGGTTGATAACGCTGCACGACACGCCAATCGTTTGTTTGCGAGGGCGTGGCGACCGCAGCGAATGAAAGCGCGGCGATCGAAGCGGCGGCGAGTACACGTTGCATGGCGGTCATTCCTTCGCGGGCGCCGGAAATACGGCGCGAGGCACTATCCTACGCTTCCCTTTCCTGCGCATGTCCTGCATGCCACGCGAAGCCAACCCCGAACGCGCCGCGTGGATCGCGCTTGCCTCTCTCACCGTGATCTGGTCGCTCAACTGGACGGTGATGAAGTGGGCGCTGGATTACTGCGGGCCCTTCACTTTCTGCGCACTGCGCTACGTGCTTGGCACCGCGGTGTTGTTCGCGTTGCTCGCGGTCCGGCGCGAATCGTTCGCGTTGCCGCCGTTCGTGCCCACGATCCTGATCGGATTGGCGCAGACCACCGGATTCCAGGCGTTGGTGCAATGGGCGTTGGTCGGCGGCGGCGCGGGCAAGACTGCGCTGCTCGCCTACACCATGCCGTTCTGGGTGATCCCGCTGGCGTGGGCGCTGTTGCACGACCGGCCGAGCGCGAAGCAGTGGGGTTGCATCGCCATCGCCGCGCTCGGTTTGTTGTTCGTGATCGAACCCTGGCATCTCACCGGCACATTGCGCAGCACGTTGTTCGCGTTGGGCGGCGGGCTGGCGTGGGCAATCGGCACGGTAATTTCCAAGCGCGTGTTCCAGCGCACAAAGGTGGGACCCTTGCGATTGACTGCGTGGCAGATGCTGTTCGGCACCATCGTGCTGGTGATCTTCGCGCTGATCGTGCCGGAACGGCGCATCGACTGGAGCGGCGGTTTCATCGCGGCATTGGCGTATAACGCGTTGCTGTCGTCTGGTATAGGTTGGGCGATGTGGCTACTGATCGTCCAGCGGTTGTCTGCCAATGTGGCCGGGCTGACCAGTCTGCTGGTGCCGGTTGCGGGTGTACTGTTCGCATGGGCGCTGTTGCACGAGCGGCCGTCGCTAGCGGAAGCCCTCGGCATCGTGTTCATCGGCGTGGCGCTGCTGGCGTTGAACTTTGCGAGACGCGTGTCAGCATAGCGCGCCGCTTGCGGTGAATTCGCCACCTGCAAACCCTTCTTCGATAAAAATCCGGGAGTCCCGTCATGGATGCCGCACCGCTGCCCCGCCCCGAACAGGTGCGCCTCGCCGTGATCGGCCTCGGTTACGTCGGCCTGCCCTTGGCGGCGGGTTTCGGACGCCAGGTGCCAACGCTGGGTTTCGATATCAATACGACCCGCATCGCGGAGTTGGGGCAGCACCACGATCACACCCTGGAAGTGTCCCCGGATGAATTGCGTTCGGTGGAGCATCTGCGGTACAGCGCGGAGGTCGCGGATCTCGTCGCCTGCAACATCTTCATCGTCACCGTGCCCACCCCGATCGACGCGTTCAAACGTCCCGATCTCGGCCCGCTGGAATCCGCCAGCCGCACCGTCGGCCGCGCGATCCAACGCGGCGGCGTGGTGATCTTCGAATCCACCGTGTATCCGGGCGCGACCGAGGAAATCTGCGTGCCGATCATCGAGCGCGAATCGGGCCTCACGTTCAATGTCGACTTCTACGCCGGCTACAGCCCCGAACGGATCAACCCCGGCGACAAACAGCACCGTCTGGAAACGATCATGAAGGTGACTTCGGGATCGACACCGGAAGCTGCCGATTTTG
>JBDTAJ010000196.1:0-11060 GCA_039924705.1 Rhodanobacteraceae bacterium | reverse complement strand
CTCATGTGATGCCTCCCTGGTCTCATCGTTCTAATGACGATGGATTTCGCACTGGTGATGAGTAACTACCGTGATCCTGCCGTTCTTGATTACCCACGAGCGCGGTGGGATATCGAGCAGCGCGTCGGCAACCTCGTAGGTGTCGAGTATCACCAGATCGGCTTTTTTACCCACCGCAATGCCATAGTCGCGGTCGATTCCCATCGCCTTGGCCGCGCCGTGTGTCGCCATCTGCAGAACATACGCCTGATTCTGGGGCGTGCCGAACTGCGCGAGATGCGCGAGGAAATTTCCGATCAATAACGGGTCGGCCTTGCCGAATGGCGTGAATGCATTGCGGATGTTATTGGATGCGTAGGTAACGTTGACCCCCGCATCGCGCAACGCGCGCACCGGTGTGAGGCCGCGTCGCTGATTTTGCTGATCCTTGCGTCCGCCCAGATACACGTCGGTAGCTGGCAAGGTAACGATATGGATGTTCGCCTCGTGGAGCAGAGCAAGGACCGGCTTCGCTTCTTCGGGCGCGAGCGCGCCGAGACTTGTCACGTGGCCCAGCGAAACGCGTCCGTGGTAGCCGCAATCGATGGTTTTCCTGGCGGTGTGCGATGCTGAGGCAAAACGTGGATCGGAGGCGTCGTCTGCGAAATCCGCGTGCATGTCGACCGGGGCGTCGTACTTTTGGGCGAGGTCGAACACCCTGTCGATATGACTTTGCGTGTCCGCCCAGCTGAGTTCGTTGTACGGGCAACCGCCCACGACGTCGGCGCCCATCTTCATCGCTTCCTCCATCAACTCGATAGTACCGGGTGATTTCAGAATACCTTCCTGCGGAAAGGCCACGATCTGCAGATCGACGAGTCCCGCGTATTCCTGCTTCAGCTCGAGCGCAGTCTCCACGCCGATCAGTCCCTGGATTACGTCGACATCCGGATGTGCGCGGATCGCGACGGTGCCATTCTTCACCGCCATGTCGAGCACTTGGCGGGAACGCTCCAGCACGTCCTTGCGCTCCTGCTTCCCCTTCAGGATACCGGTGATGCGGATCGCCTCCTCCAGCGTGCCCGAGCGCGCCGGCATGCGCCGGTGAAAGAAGGCCTTCTCAAGATGCAGATGCGGCTCGAGCAGCCCCGGGATCGCCGCCCGTCCGCCGGCGTCGATACGCGTTCTCGCTTCGACCGCGATGTTGTGGTCGATGGCGGTGATCCTGCCGTTCTCGATCGCGATGTCAGTCGGCGGCTGGTCGTCCGCGATGCGAACATTGCTGATCAACAGATCCATGCGTTACCTCCATTGGTCCTTGCTATAGGCCGAGCGCCAAGCCTTCTCCGCGCGGGTCCGCGCCACCTTCCAGAAACGCTCCCCACTCGCCCTTGACACGAATGGCCTGGGCGGTGCCCATCTGCGGGTTGGGCCACGGCACCGCTTCCAGCGTATGCCCATGATCGCGGAGCGCGCGCAGTGTCTCGGCGCCCACGCCCGACTCTATCATGAGCTTGTTGTGCGCGGCGCTGCCCCAGGAGCGTCCGTACAGCACGCGGGGCGCCTCGATCGCCGCCTGCACGTTCAACCCGAAGTCGACGACGTGCGTAACCAATGAAACGTTGGTCTGCGGCTGGACGTCGCCGCCCTGGGTGCCATGAACGAGATAGGGCCGTCCGTTCCGGTAGAGCATTCCCGACATCAGCGTGGACGCCGGCTGCTTGCCGGCTGCCAGCACGTTCGGGTGACTCGGGTCCAGCGAAAAGGCGCTTCCGCGGTTCTGCAGCAGTACGCCGCTGCCGGGATCGAGCACTGCGGCGCCGAAATCGAAATGGAGGCTCTGGATGACTCCTGCGGCATTGCCTCGCGCATCGGCCGTGGCGATGAACACGGTGTCGCTGTCGGCGCGCCGGCTCAGGTGATCGAGCGTTGAATTCGACAGCCAGTCGGCGCGTTCCGCGTTGGCGAGCGCGGGGTCGAGCAGTTGGGCGAGCGGGATGTTGCCGAAATCCGGATCGCAGAGGCATTGGTCGCGCTTGGTGAACGCCCACTTGATCGCCTGGATCAGCGAATGATAGTAGCCGGCGCCTCTCTCGCCCGCGCCCGCGAGGTCGACGCCGTCGAGAAACGCGAGGATGAGCAGTCCGGCCATTCCCTGCGAGGGAGGGGGCAACTGGTACGCCGTGTATCCGCGGTAGGCGGTCGATATCGGCTCGACCTCGCGTGCCTGGTACTGCGCGAAATCCTCGGCCGTGAGCAGCCCACCACGGCTGCGCAGGTAGCGGACGATCGATGCTGCTGCGGCGTTGTAATAATGCCGCGTTCCGTGCTGCGCGATGCCGGATAGCGTTTTCGCCAGCATGGGCTGGGTCATCCGTTCCGAGGGTCGCAGCGGACGACCGCCCGGCAGGAACAGCGCCGCCGCTCCGGGATCGGCGCCGAGGGCATCGGCGCTTGCGTTGATCCAGTCGTGCAGCCCCGCGGTGACGGCGACGCCATCGCGCGCGTACCCGATCGCAGGTTCCAACAGGCGGGAAAGCGGCATCGACCCGTACCGGTCGTGCGCGAGCCGCCAACTGTCGACCGCGCCCGATACGGTAATCGCCGACAATGCGCCGCGCATGGGAATCTCGGCGTGCCCCGCGTAGTCGGCGAGGCTGATTGCCCGGCCGCAGCCGCCACTGCCGTTGATGGCCACCGGCGTGTCCGCGCCGGCTGCATGGATCAGCCAGAACGCATCGCCGCCGATGCCGGTCATGTGCGGGAGTACGACGCCCAGCGTTGCCGCCGCGCACACTGCCGCATCGACCGCGCTCCCCCCTTCGCGCAGCACATCGAGTCCGGCAATCGTGGCCTGGTAATGCGGCGTGGCGACCATGCCATGCTCGCCATAGGCCACCGGGCGCGTGAGTCGCGTGAGCATCAAGGCATTCCTTCAGCGATCGTCGGACGATGCTTCACTCGCGCCGCGGCGACGCTGGCGGCCAGCGGCCAGCCGAGCGAAACCGAAAACACATAGCACAGCACCGCCCCCGGCATCAGTGAGCTGCCCTGCGAAAGATTCACCGTGTTCGAAACGGCGCAGGTAATGTGAAACACGAGTGCGAGCAGACCGTACATCGCGCCGATCGACAATCCGGAAACAATCGACAACATCAACAAGATCTGCTCCTCGACGGTTCGGGTTGCGTGATGAAAATCGTCATCGGGCGCGATTGCCGCTTGGCGTCAGTAACCCGCGACCACGCCGTCCGAGCGAGGGTCGGCGGCGCCGGCGATAACGCCATCGGAATGCCGGACCAGCGCGCCTGTATGGCCGACCAGATCGATAAATTCCTCGATCATTTCGACATCGTGGCCAGCGTCGCGCAGCGCGCCGGTGAGCCCCGACGCGAACCGTGACTCGAGCTTGAGGCTCCCGCTCACGCCGCCCCAGGTGCGGCCCGGCAACCAGCGCGGTGCGCTCACCGCCTGCTGTAGATCCTGGCCGAACATCGCATAACGGCTGAATACGGCGGCCTGGCTTTGCGGCTGGCCATCGCCGCCCATGTTGCCGTACACCATCGTGCGGCCGTCGGCGAGTTTCACCAGCGCCGAATTGAGCGTGTGGAATGGCTTGCGCCCGGGAGCGAGCACGAGATGCGACCGGGTCGAGCGAAAAACTAGACCCGCGATTCTGCCAGGTTACGCCGGTCTCATCGAGCACCACGCCCGCGCCGAATTCCCAGTAGACACTCTGGATATAGCTGACCATGCAGCTATCGCGGTCCGCGGCGCCCATCCACACGGTATCGCCCTTGATCGCGGGCTCGGGCCATGGCCGCGCGCGCTTGCGATCGATCGCGCGCACGCATTGTTGGAGCGCCCCGTCGGCGAGAAACGCGCCCGCGTCGACGGGCATCGCTTCCGGGTCGCCGATGTGCCGGTTGCGCACCAGGAACGCCTGTTTGGTGGCCTCGACCAGTCCGTGCAGGCGTCGAACGATTCGGCGCGCGCGCCGCCGCGCAGCCGATCGAAAATCGCCAGGATAATCAGCGACGCGAGTCCTTGCGTCGTCGGCGGCAGGTTGAACGCCCTGCCAACCGAAAGCTTGGTGTGCAACGGCTTCACCCGCGACGCGGCATCGACTTCGAGATCGCCACGGCGCAGCGGTGCCAAGGCGTCCGAGCGCGGCCGCCGATGCTTGGCCGATGTCACCGCGGTAGAAATCGTCGAGACCCTGCCGCGCCATTTGCCCGAAGGTCGCTGCAAGCGCCGGAAAGCGCTGCAGCGTGCCTGCCGCCGGCGGCTCGCCGTCGTGCAGATACGTTGCCGCAAACCCGGGCTGCGGCGCGAGTTCGTCGGCAAACCGGCGCGTATAAGTCACCTGGTTTTGAGTCACCGGCGCGCAGTTGCCCGCGTAGCCGATCGCATCCTCCAGCAGCCGCGAAGGCGGCAAACGGCGCTCGGCGGAATCGAGTGCCGCCTTCCATCCCGAAATCGCGCCGGCGACGGTGTTGGCGGCAAGCGGGCCTCGTGCGGGATTCGCGTCCAGGCCGCGTTCGCGGTAGAACGCAGGTGTCGCCAGTGCGGCAGCGCGACCGCAGGCGTCGATGCCGAGCAGCGGCTTGCCGGGTCGGCCGATCAGCGAAAAGCCGTCGCCGCCGATCCTGCTCATGTGTGGATAAACGACCGCGATGGTGGCAGCGACCGCCGTCGCTTCCACCGCGTTGCCGCCATCACGCAGTACCGCGCAACCGGCCTGCGCGGCAAGATGATTGGGCGCGGTAACCATCCCGCGCGGCGCCATCAATGCTTTCAGCATGTCAGCCCACGCCGAGTTCGCCGGCGAGCGCCATCACGGCCTGCGTGAAGCAGGCCATCGGCGCACGCACGATGCCGGCGCCAATCTGCCCGACTCCCGGCTCCTTGTGCGCGATGCCCGTGGTGATCACCGGTCGTATGCCGTTGTCGACGACTTTGCGGATGTCGATGCCGCAGGGCGCGCCGGCGAAATCGAGCGCCGGCAGCGACATGCCGGGGTTGCGCGTGATCGTCACGTCGTACATCTCGCGCGAATACGCGGTGGCTTCGCTGACGGTGCCGCCGACCAGTTGCACCAGCGCGGGCGATGCGGCCAGCGAAAAGCCGCCCAGGCCGGCGGTTTCGCAAATGGCGCTATCCCCCAGATCGGCATTGGCATCCGCTTCGGAGAAGCCGGGAAAGAACAATCCTACCGGCATGTCGGAGGGTGACTGAAACCAGCGCGAGCCCAGTCCGCTGACGCGCACCGCGGTGGTGACGCCGTTGCGCGAAATGGCGGTGACGACGCTGCTCGCGTCGATGCCGTGCGCGGCGTCCATCGTCGCCTTCGCCGACGCCATCGACAGGTTCAGGAAGAACTGCGAATTGCCGGCGATGAACTGCAGCGATTCTCGCACCGCGTCATGATCGGCGTCGCCGCCGGTCAGCGCCACCGTGACCGCTGAAAGAAACTGCAGTGTCGCGGCGGCATTGCGGCTGTGTACCTCGTCACCCATCAGCAGCGCCTGCGCCTGGATCGACTTGAGGTCGATGCCGCCGGCGGCGCGCACCGCGACTTTGAGCGTCGGCGCCAGTACCGTCTGGATCCATCGCAGCCGCGTGATCACATCCTCGCCGTTGGCGCCGAAGCGCAGCACGCGTCCGATGCCCTCGCTGGTATTGGTATAGGAAAAATTGCCGTGCGTCACGTTCTTGACGACGAACACCGGCATCGACGGTGAGATGATGCCGGACATCGGTCCGACAGCGTGATAATCGTGGCATTGCGCGAAACGGATGTCGCCGCGTTGCAGCATCGCTTGCGCGGCATGCGCCGAGTCGACCCAGCCTTCGTAGATCAATGCGCCGATCATCGCGCCCTGCATCGGGCCGCACATGTCGTTCCACGCCACCGGCGCGCCGGCGTGCAGCAGTGTCCGCCCCATGTTGGGCCAGACCTCGCGCGCGGAAAGCGCGACATCGACCAGCACAGGCTGCGACGAAATGACGCGTTCGAGCGCAATCGCATTGGCGCGGTCGATGCGACTGCCGATGCTGTCGGCATCGTCTCTGTCGCTCGCAAGCCGGGCTAGCGCCCAAGCGAGGCCCGGATCGCCGTCGCCTACCGGGCGCCAGTCGAGTTGAAAGGCCTGGCCGCCGGACTCGCGCACGCTTTGTGCGAAAGTGTCGACACCGACGTTGATCACGGAAAGTGGTTCGTTCGCGAGTAGCGAGTTTGTCATGTTGTTTCCCTGCGTTGCGGCGGCGTCACCGACCCGGTGACGCCGAGAACGAATCCGGCGAGCATGTCCCAGCCCGAAGAATGCCCGATCGCGACCAGCGCGCGGGCGGCGTCGATCGCCTGTTCGTCACCGGTCGCGGCAATCGCCAGATCGTCGCTCGCGGCGCAACGCAGCGACGCGGCGAGCCGATGCAGTGGTGCGAAGGACTCGCCGGACGCGAGGTCGCGAAACAACGCGGCGCCGATCGCGTGGCTGCGCGTTTGCGCGGCGCCGATCACCCGCGCGGCGACATTTTTCCACATGACCGCGTCGGCTTGCGAACCTGCCATCGCCTGACGGGCGAACAGCGCAGCGCCCACCAGATCGTCGCCCGACGGCGTGAGCCCGGGGCCCAGACCCAGCAGCGGGATCGCGGCGTCGCACGCAGCATCGGCGTCGGCGCGGCAAAACGCATTTGTGAGCTTTTGCACAAGGATCACCGCGCCGTCGAGCGGAAAGTCCGGTGCGCGCCCGGAAAGCATTACCGCAAATCCCCTGGGCTCGCCGACGCGCGGCAGGTTGAAATGCAGCGCCACGCATCGTGCGCGCAGCGCAGCGGCGGTAACCGCGCCCGAGGGCAATGGCGCCGGACGCCACGGCGTCAGCGCAGTGGCCTGCAATCGCTCGCCCGCCGCCAGTCGCGTCGCACGCTCGAGCAGCACCGCGCGAGGATGCATCGCCGCAATGCTGTTGCCGATCCAGATGATTTCGCCGCCCGCCTGCACATACGGCGCGTCGTCGAATCCATGCAGCGGCGTGAATGCGCCGGCGCTGCGTTCGAGCGCGGCCTGCGCCTTGCAACCGATCGCGCGAATCGTCAGCGCTTGGCCATTCATCGTCACCGCAGAATCCTCGTTCCCGCGTTGCCTTGCAGCGCATCGTAGGCACGATCCATCGAGGTGATGATGACCTCTTTGCCGCCATGTTCGAGGTAGTGCAGCGCGGCAGCGATCTTGGGGCCCATGCTGCCGGGCGGGAACTGGCCTTCGGCCATGTAACGCCCGGCCTCGGCGACGCTCATGCGGTCGATCGCACGTTGCGTCGGCAGGCCGAAGTCGAGCGCAACCCGCTCGACGCCGGTCAGCATCACCAGCGCTTCGGCGCCCAGTTCGGTCGCCAGCAACGCGCTGGTGAGATCCTTGTCGATCACCGCCGATACACCGCGGTAGTTTCCCTGTGCATTGCGCACCACCGGGATACCGCCGCCACCCACCGAAATTGGAATGATGTCCGCCGCGAGCAAGGCCTCGATGGCCGGAAGCTCAATGATGCGCAACGGTCTTGGCGAAGGAACGACACGCCGGTAACCGCGCCCTGCGTCCTCGACGAACTGCCAGCCTTGCTCGCGCGCCATTCGGTCGGCATCGTCCTTGCCGAAGAATCGGCCGACCGGCTTGGTCGGATTGGCAAAGCCGGGATCGTCGGCGCGGACCTCGACCTGCGTGATGATTGAGCTCACCGCTGTCTCGATGCCATGCTGGTGTAGCACGCTGGCGAGCGTCTGCTGCAACATGTAGCCCATGCCGCCCTGCGAATGCGCGACACAGATATCCATCGGCATCGGCGGCAGCTCGTTGGCCGTCCTGGCCATGCGAAACAGGATGTTTCCCACCACCGGGCCGTTGCCGTGCGTCAGCACCAGCTGATAACCCGCGCGGATGATCTTGACCAGATGCAGCGACGCTTCGGCAATCAGCGCAAGCTGCTCTTCGGCGAGACCCTTGATCGTGGGCGGGTAGCTGGCATTGCCGCCGAACGCGACAACGACGCGCTTTCGCAGCTGCGTTTGCGCGCCGGCGCTGGCGCCGTGCACGCTGACCCCACCATCGCGACCTGCGCTTTGCTGCCGCGTATCGTCGACCGGGATCATCGCGCGCTGGGCGCCGCTTCGCGCCTGTCGGGGGTCGCAGCCGCGTTCGCCGCGGCGACGGCGATCGCGCCGGCGAGGCGCGCGGCGGCGGTGCTGCCTGCCACGACAATCGCGCCCACCTCGCGCAGCTTCGCCTGTTGCGCCGACAGCCGCTGCGGGTCTTCCTCGGTGCCGCAGACGAAGCTCACGACCGCCAGATGACGGCCTTCCTTCTGTGCTGCGGCGCGGGCTGCTGCGATCGCCGGCGCCAGCGCAGCCCCGGGATCGTCGTGACTGCCATAGCCCAGCACCACGTCGAGCACCACCACCGCGGCGCTTGCGTCACTCGCCTCCCGCGCAAGCTGCTCGACGCGCTTCGTCATGTCGATCATCGGGTGCGGTCGGCCGACGGTGAACTCGTCGGTGCCGAAGTCGATCGCGCGGTGCGACGCGACGCACGCGTTGTCGGCGAGTGCGTCGGCGGCGTCGACCGGCACGTTCGACAGTACGCGCAGGCCGAGCGCACGCCAGATGAGTTGCGCCTCGCTGCAGAACGTTCCGCCCGAATAGAGTCCATGTACATGGCGCTGACCCACGGCGACCTGCCGCGCCTCGGCCGCGGCCACGCGCTGGTGATCATCGGCGAGCGGGGCAGCGTCATAACGGCCGACCTTCGCGAGCGCGACCGCGGCCGCCGCGGCGTCATAAAGCGTGGTCACCGCCACGATGCGGGCCGGCAGCGCGGCTTCCTCGAACTCGGCGCCCAGGAACAACACCACGCAAGGCTTGCCGACACGCTCGACACGCTCGACGATCGCCTTTGCCACCGCTGGCGATGGCGGCTTGGACACGATGGCGATGACCCGCGTAGCGGCATCGGCTGCAAGCAGGTCGATCGCCTGACCCATGGTGATGCCACCGATTTCGCCGTACACGTCGCGACCGCCGGTGCCGATGGCCTGCGACACTCCTTGTCCCAGCGCGTGAATCTGGCAGGTCACCTCCTGCAGACCCGTCCCCGATGCGGCGACGAGGCCGATCGCGCCTTTGCGCACCACATTGGCGAAACCCAGCGGCACGCCACGAATGATCGCCGTGCCGCAGTCGGGCCCCATCACCAGCAGACCTTTGCTGCGCGCGAGTTGCTTAAGCGCAAACTCCTGCTCGAGCGACACATTGTTGCTGAACAGGAATACGTGCAGGCCCTGCTTCAGCGCCTTCATCGCCTCGGCCGCGGCGTAGCTGCCCGGCACCGAAATCTGCGCAATCGCTGCGTCAGTATGGCGCGCCTTGCCTAGCGCAATCGACTTGGGCAGCGCCTGTTCGGCTTCGCCCGCGCTCGACTGCGCCGGGCGGCCATCGAGCAGGCCGGTGATTCCGGCATTCGCCGCATCGATGGCCTGGTCGGTTTCGGCGTCGACCACGATCATCACGTCGCTCGGCCGCGCCCGCCCGAGTTCGGCGCGCAACAGACCCGCCTGCTCCAGCATGTCCTTGTTGGCGGGCGTGCCCATCAACAGCGTCGCTCGCCGTACGCCGGGTTGCGCCAGCACGATTTGCGCCACGCGCATCAGCGCCACCGAGTCTTTGTAGAGGTTGGGCTTGATGGCGGCGAAGATCGGCATATTGATTCCAGGAATTCGTTGACGGGGTGGCGACGTCTGGGGCCGGCAACGGACGCCAGCTTGGCGCTATCAATGTAGACAGCCGCGCGCGATCTTTCCAGTAGCCGCGGTCTATGCTAAAGATTCATGTCATGAATAGTCTTGCTTCGATCGATCTCAACCTGCTGGTCGTCTTCGACGCCATCCTCAAGGATCGGAGCATCACGCTTGCCGCGCAGCGCATCGGCTTGAGCCAGCCGGCGATGAGCAGCGCGCTCGGCCGGCTGCGCAGGCTCTTCAACGATCCGCTGTTCGTGCGCACCGCAACCGGCATGCAACCGACGCCCTATGCGCAATTGCTGGCGACGCCGATCCAGCGCGCCTGCGAACTCATCGCCGGTTCACTGCAGATAGGGGGGGACTTCGCGCCACCCAGCGCGACGCGCACGTTCAGTCTTTACATTACCGACATCGGTGCCGTGGTGTTCCTGCCCAAGCTGATGACTGCGCTGGCTGCGCGTGCGCCGCACGTCAAGGTGCAGGTGCTGCGCATTCCTGAACGCCGAGCGCAGGATGCGATGGTGGCCGGCGAAGTGGACATCGCGATCGGCCTCTTTCCCGACTTCAAGGCCGGCTTCTTCCAGCAACGGCTCTACGGCGACGAGTTCGTTTGCGTAATGCGCGCCGATCATCCGCAGGCCGAGGGCCTGCTGACGCTGAAGAAGTTCGCGGCCATGTCCCACGCGGTGATCGCTTCGGCCGGTACCGGTCACGAGTCCACCGTGGAGCGGGCCTGCGCCGCGGCGGGCCTGCGCCGCAGAATCGTACTGACCCTCCCGCACTTCATGGTGCTTCCGCTGCTGGTCGCGCAAACCGACGTCGTCGTCACCGTGCCGAAGCGACTGGGACTCGCGTTCGCCGGATTTGCCAACCTCAAGCTGCTGGAACCGCCGATCAAGATTCCGCGATTCGAGATCAAGCAGCATTGGCACGAACGCTACCATCACGACCAGTCGAACAAATGGATGCGCAATCTGGTCGCCGAACTCCTGCTGGAGCGGTAAGCGAGCAACGCATCCATCGGACTGCCACCGGCTGCGTCGCTTGTCGCGGACAGTCGAGTAGCACCCTGTCGTCCGACGCAAAACTCGTTGTAGACCAATCCGCAGACCGGCGGCCCGACGCGAATTTCCAGAACCCACTATCCGTGCCGTAAATTGAAGGTTCGCGATGTGTTCGTGCTGTCCATGCTCACGGTCAATTTGCGTCGGCTGCCCAAGCTCTTCGCGGCACAGACGGGCATGGCCGGGAGCGGATAGACAGGAGAGGTGCGTCCGCCATTGC
>JBDTAJ010000195.1:0-8984 GCA_039924705.1 Rhodanobacteraceae bacterium | reverse complement strand
ATGCTCGGGCGGCAATGGCGGGGGGGTCGGGAAGCCCGGCCCGCCAAATTGCAGCCAACCTTCTTTCCCATTCGCGCCGATTGCGGGCGGTAGCTGGATATAGCAGGCCGACGACAGCCAGCCTTCCGGATGAAAGTGGTTGAAGTGATAGCCGCTGGAACGCAGACGTACCGACCAAATCCCCTGCAAGGTGTAACGACCGGTATTGCGGCGCCTCAGCACGTCGCGTCCCTTGCCGATGGCATCCATATAGCGACGGATCGGGCCATCGATCGCTTGCGCGAATGCGCGGATTGCCGGCTGCGAGCGCTCCATCACCAGATCGACCTGGGTGCCGTGGCGCAGGGATTGCCCGATGGGGTGTGTGTGCAGCGAATGGCGCTGTCGCAGTTCGCGCGCAAGATCGTCAAGATAGCTCGGAAGATTCGGCCAACCCTCGGGTGTGTCGATCACGCCCGGTCTGACAAACTTCTCGTAGTCATAGAGCCGGCGGTAGCGCGGATCGCCGAGCATCCGCCATGCAGTTGCTTGCAAGGCTATCGCGAGTCCGTCGTCGGGATTGACGGCCAAAATTTTCGCGGCAAGTGCTTCGGCGTGCTCCGCGCGACCGCTGGCGAGCAAGGCATTGCCATAGGTGCTGAGCGTGAGCGGCGTTTCGGGCAAAAGTTTCAGCGCGTGCTCGGCATGCTTGAGTGCTCGCGAAGCATCGCACTTGAGCGCGGTTTGCGCGGCGGCGATATGCAACTCCGCGCTGTCCCCGGAAAGGGCCAGTCCCGCATCCAGCTCGGCAAGCGCGCCTTGGGGGTCGCCGGCCGCTTCCAGCAACTTGGCCTTCAGTGTACGCAACGTTTTCAAATCGGGATTCGCGTGCAGCGTTGCATCGAGTTCGAGTGACGCCGCCTCTGCGTTGCCGGTGCGCATCCAGATCATCTCCGCCAGATTGGTGTGTGCGGCAAAATAGTCCGGACGCAGATGTAGGGCGCGATGAAATTCGGCCTCGGCTTCATCAAAACGATCCATGCGGAGCAATGAGCGGGCCAGCACGAAATGCGACTCGGGCGTGTCCAATCCTTTTGCCATCGCTCCGCGCACGGCGGCTTCCGCGGCCACATGCTGTCCGCTGTCGCCCAATGCAACGGCGAGCCCGATCTCCGCGGAGGCATTGCCCGGCGCAGCATCAATTGCCTGCTGGTATGCGGAAACCGCTTCAGAAAACTTCGAGCCGGCGAGCAACGCCTGTGCCCGCAGCAGCAGCAATTCGGGGGTCGCTTTGACCGAACTGGTGCACTCCTCGATGACGGATCTGGCGTCCTCGGCGCGTCCCGATGCAAGCAACACCTTGGCGAGGCTCGTTATTGCGGGTACATGCCTTGGATCCAGAACAAGGGCGTGACGCAGCGCGCTCTCTGCCTGCTGCATTCGATTCTGGGACGCAAGCGCATCGCCCAGCAGGGCATGCAGAGCCGCGGTATCGGGGTTCAAATGAATCGCCGCAAGCGCCGCGCGCTCGGCGCCGGTAAAATCGCCGCAGTTCAACAGCGCTCCGCCCAGCAACCAACGGGCCTGCACCAGATCCGGATCGGCGCACAGAATTTGTTCGAGCAACGGGCGCGCTTGAACGAACATCCCCGCCTGCATCATGCGGGTTGCCGTCTGCAGTTGCTGGATAATGGCTGCGGGAATATTGGGCATGCAATCCGATCGGCAGGCGTCGGGTTGGAATTGTCTCGAAGACCTTTCCAATGCGAAAGCGGGACAACTCTAGTGTGTGTCGAATCGAAGGATGCCACGGCATCCGCTAGAGGTTGGTTAGTTTAGCCGCAACGATGGATGGCCGAGGACGACATGCCGGAAACTTTCAACGCGCCGATTTCAAGGATTACCTCGGCCATCGAGCTTGGGCGGCTTGGGGAAGCCGAACAGTTGGCGCGCGACCACCTCGATCGTTATCCGGGGGACGAGATGGGTTGGAACATGCTGGGTTTCAGCATTCTGAATCAGAGACGGACACTTGAGGCCATCGAGGTGTACAAAAAAGCGGTGGGACGGTTTCCGGGGAACTCATTGCATTGGAATAACCTGGGCACGGCATTGCGTCAGGATGGTCAATTGCCGGAAGCGGAACAGGCCTATGTCAACGCGCTGCGCTTGCAGCCGGACAATCCGCAGTATCTGGCCAACATGGGTTTTTTGTATGTTGAGCAGAAAAAAACCATCGCGGCCAAAGAACTTCTTTGGAAGGTTTTCGAGCTCGACCCGTCGGATTACGAGGCGCGCATCCACGGTGCACAGATGTCTCTCGAATGCGGCGATGAATTAAGCGCGCTACGGATGCTTGAGGGTTGGCAACGGTGGGCCAATGAACTTGAAAGCTCATTACACCTCGAACTCGCTTCGGCGCTGATCCGCCTCGCGCAAAACGCGGAGGGTGAAGCGTTGTTGCGCGCTCACTTCGATGATCCCGGCAACGGTGACTCAGCTCGGGCGCGTCTGGTCATGCTGCTGGAACGACACAACCGTCTTGAAGAGGCTCGGTCATTGCTGGCGCAGTTGCCGTCGGAAGATACGGTCGATGATCCCACCCTGCGCGGTGAAATTGGTGAAGCCGGTGTGGTTGTTCTTGCGCGCGACGAGAACCCATCCATTGCAAGGATTCAGCTCGAGAATCTGCTGCATCGATCGGAAGACGAAAATCTGCGCACCAGAGCCGCGTTTCTGCTCGCGAAACTCTGCGACCGGCAGAACGACCACGCGGCTTGCATGGAATATTTAAGACTCGCGCACGAGAGCCAGATGCGGCACATGGGCCAGTTGGTACCCGAACTGGTGGAACCCGGCGCCAATGTGATGAACATCGCCAACTACCGTGTCACCGGCGAGCAGTTCGATCACTGGTCGCCAGTCGATGTGCCGACATTGGAGCAGTCCCCGATTTTCGTGGTCGGGTTTCCAAGATCGGGCACCACGATGTTGGAGCAGATGCTCGATGCGCACCCGGGCATGATATCGATGGACGAACGCCCGTTCGTGCAACGCGTCGTGGAACGGATGCAGTCAATGGGGTTACAGTATCCGGAGCAACTGGGCGGACTGGATACCGCACAGTGCGACATGTTGCGTAGTGCTTACTGGAAGGAGGTAGCGACGGTTGTACAGTTGCAGCCGGGCCAGCGTTTGGTGGACAAGAATCCGTTGAGCATGCTGCGGGTTCCGCTTATCACGCGCTTGTTTCCGAATGCAAAGATCATCTTCGTCGTGCGCCATCCGTGCGATGTCGTACTCAGTTGCTACATGCAGCACTTCAATGCACCGGCTTTCGCGGCGTTGTGTTCAAGCCTGCCCAGACTCGCGAACGGATACGCCCATGCAATGCGGTTCTGGTTCAAACAAACCGAAATATTGAAGCCGCATCTGTTCGAATGGCGCTACGAGAGCGCTATCGATGATTTCGAAGGCAATGTCGACCGGCTTGGCCGATTCCTGGAATTGGATGATGCGACACCCCTGCACCATTTCAGCGAGCACGCGCGCAACAAGGGCTATATCGGGACGCCCAGCTATGCGCAGGTCATCCAGCCGATATACAAAGCATCGAAAGGCCGTTGGCAACGTTACCGAGAGTATTTCGTGCCTATCCTGCCTTTGCTGGAACCCGCCATGAAGCACTGGGGTTATGACGTCTGAGCCTGCCGATATGGTGCAATCCGTACCGCCCTGCACGGGTCTTGGCGATTATGTGCGCTGCTACGACGATGCTTTGCCAAGGTCATTCTGCGAACAGATGATCGCCTCGTTTCACGGCGCCGCCGGACAACAAGTCCAGCGCGCGCGGGGCTGGCGCCCCGGGCTGGATGCCAGCGCATGGACCGAACTGGATATCACGCCGCTCGCGGATGCGGCGTTGAGGGGGTTTTTTTACACGAAGATCAGCGAGTATCTGACACGCTACAACCAGGATGTTCATCTCGCCATCCCGGTGCCTCCGACAACGTTGCTCGACGCCCTGCGGATCAAGCGTTACCAGCCTGAAGTGGCGGAAGAATTCCAATTGCATTTCGACTCGCTTGGCGAAGTAGCCAACCGCTATCTGGTCTTTCTCTGGTATCTCAACGACGTGGACGAGGGAGGCGAAACTGAGTTCAATGGCCTCGGCATCAAGGTTAGCCCGCGCGCCGGCAGATTGCTGATGTTTCCGCCCTATTGGATGTATCAGCACGCTGGCCATCCGCCGTGCTCCGGAGATAAATACATCCTCTCGACGTACCTGCTGTTTCCGATGGAAGGGCGTTGATGCTCCGCATTGCTAGTCTGCGGAAAATTCCAGCAACTCCACTACATAAGGCGCGTAGTTTTTCCAGCGTTGCACCGAACGGGTGTAGACCGGCTGACGCGCTTGCCACAGGCTGGCGGTATTGATGCTGGTTGATGACTCGGCGGCAGTCGTCGAGGCGTCGGTCGGCAGCAATTCCAGCCACGCTGCCAATTCCGCGAGGGTCGCCGCGGGTTCGGCGACCAGCAGTTCGTAGCGCAGCGTGCGGATCGAACGCGCGCGTGCCTTGCGCCAATGTGCCATCAACCGCTCGCAATCGTCCATCACGGCCGCAATGTCCGCGAAAGCGTAGGCGTAACCTTGTACGTCCTCGGTGAATGACTGCATCCACAGCGACAGCGCGGTATCGCGAGGATTGCGTTGACAATCAATGATCCTCGCGTTCGGGAACATCGCGAGCGCGAGACCAACGTATCGGAAGTTGAGCGGCTGTTTGTCGATAAACCAGCGCGCACCTTCGGCGTCATCCTGTCGCAATTGCGCTGCGTAGGTTTTTGCTGCGCGCTGCAATGCGGCGAGACCCGGCGCACCGGATAATTCCGGTTCATTTGCGAGCTTCGCCAGCCATGGTGATTCGCCGCGGTTGCAGACTGCGTGATAACGCGACAGCCATTCGGCGACCAAAGTGGTGCCGGAACGCGGCATGCCGACGATGAAAATCGGAACGAAATCCGGCGACGGATCGACCCATTGTTCGATCGGCTTGGTGGCGAGCTGCGACTGCACGGTGCGCCGCCACGATTTGCGCGACCATTTTGTCAGTGCATGCGCCACCGCATTGGCCTCCCGGAAATAGTCGGCAGCCTGCGCGTACTCGCCGATATCGTCATATGCTTTGCCCATCGCGAACAGCAATGTCGAACGCGCCTTTGGACTGAGGTCGGAGCGTCGCAGGCAATCGTCGAAGCGCGCAAAATCCGGATGCGCGGCGTCGGCATAACGTTGCGCCGAGGACAAACCGAGCGGCACGTGCCATTCGCACGCCTGCGGGCTGTGTTCGAGCGCGAACAAATTATGCTGACGCGCGTATTCGAACTCGCCGAGCTGCAGCGCGAGCATCCCGGCATAAGCATGCAGGCGTGGGTCGGTTGGTTGCGCCACGAGCGCGGCTTCCGCTATGGCAGAGGCGTCGCGCTTACGGTCGCAATCGTCGAGCAATTCGATCGCGTTGATGGCCAGGTTCGCGCCATGCTGTCCACGCTCGAAACAGGGGCGCATCACCGCGGCGGCCGCGCTCATGCGGCCCTGATCCTTGAGCATGCGTGCCAACAAGAAGGCCGAGACGATATCGTCAGGCGGGTATGCGAGCAATTCGCGAAGCAGTGTTTCGGCCTGAGTATTGCGCCGCGTACGCTGAAACACGCCAGCGAGCGCGCGACGTAGTTCGATTGATTGCGGATACTGTTCTAACGCGTTCAACAATAGCGACTCGGCGGCGCCGGAGTCGCCGCGCAATACGCATCCACGCACCTGCTCCAGCCATTGGTGCTCGGATTGTTCGACTGGTGCGGTGGAAGACATCGAGTTCAGCCGGAAATCGGCGGCAGATCCAATGCCACGCGCAATGGATCGAGGAGGGCGCCGTAACGGCGCGCGCGCGCCGTGTCGTGTTGCAGCGGTTGCCGTACCTGCATCGCGCTGGGCGAGCGCACGTCGCGCTTGTTTTCATAAAAACGCAGGCAGGTTTCTTCGAAGGACAATCCGCAAAAATCCAACAAGGCCCGGATATTCGGTTCCCCTTCTGTGACAAGAGCCTCGTAGACTTGTTCGTACACATGCGAGGGATGCAGCAAACGCCATTGACGTACGCTGCGATCAAAGTCACGCCAGTAGGCGGCCAAATCCTCGAATGTGCGTGTGTATTCGTTGTTGGCCAGATGCTGGCGGTAGCAGGAGAAACAGGTTTCCAGCGGATCGCGCCGGCAGTAAATGATTTTCGCCGCGGGCAGCATCGCCCGGATGGCGCCGATGTAGTACCAATTGCCCGGTAGCTTGTCGAGCGAAATGGCACGACGCTGACGCCAGTGCGCGGTGCGTTGCAGGTAGCGCTCGCCAAGACGCTGCCAGTCGCCAGCTTGCATTTCCGATACCCAATACGGGTATGACTTGCCCCTTCGATGCGACTCATCCGTCAGGGTCAATGGCAAATCGGGCAGTTCGCCGGGACCCTCGACGGCCGAATGCGAGGCGAGGATCTGTTCGATCAAGGTCGACCCGGAGCGTGGCAGGCTGACGATAAAGATCACTTCGCTGCCGAGTTCGCTCGCTGGCGATGGTGCCGGCGACGGAGAGAATGCATTGAGGATCGTCGTGATGCCTGCGGAAAATGCGCTCGCGTCCCATTGCTCTCGTCGCCTAGCGATCGCATTGGCTTGCGCCAATGAGGCTAAGGACTCGGCATAGTTGCCTTCGTCGTCAAGCGCCTTTGCCAGCGCGAATCCCATCGCGATCAGGTCGTTGTCGTTGGCCCTGTCGTCTTGCGATGCGCGCCGCATCTGAATGACATCGCTCTCGCCTAAGTGAGTGGTCTTGAGATCGGCCAGCCCCCACCACGCCGTCCCGGCCCACGGCTTTTCAGCGATCACCTTGCGGTATTCGGAGGCGGCTTCTTCGATGCGGCCTTGCACCCGAAGCATGTCGCCAAGCAACGCGCGCGCGGCGACGTGATCAGGCGCCCGCGCGACCGCACGTTGCAGCGCGAACGTCGCCTCATCGTAACGCACGCAGCGCGTCAGCGTTACGCCGAGATTGAACCAGGCGACCGCAAGATCCGGCTGCAATTCACAAGCATGACGAAATGCAATGATGGCGGCGTCGAAATCGCCTGCCTTGCTGAGTATCGCGCCCATGGTGTTGTAGTAAAGAGGATCGTCGGGGCGCTGCGCGAGTGCGCGCCGCATCGAGAACACAGCGCCACGATAATCACCGCGCAGATCCTGAATGCCGGCGTGCACGCGCAGCACTTCGGGATGATCGGGGTTGGAAACCAGCACGGGAGCAAGCCGCGCGGCAGCCTGATCAGGGCCGCCCGTCTCGATCGCCTGCGCCGCCGCCGCGACATGTTGAGCTGCGATCTGGCTCAATCCCTGCAAACGCGGCGTTACCATTGCTCTACCTTCGATTCACGAAGGGAGGATTGTGCCATTGTTTGCCCGGAATGCTTAGTGCGTGCCGTGCTCGATCCGGACGTTCCCGCTGAAGCTGTCGATCGAGATCGTGCCGCTGCCGGCGCCCAGCTTCACGCCCAGGTGGGAACCCGGGCCATTGCCGCGGGTGGGCGCGCCAATATCGCTATGCAGGTCGCCGCTGAAGGTGTCGGCCTTGATCTGGGCCGAGGCATTGGCCGGCAGGCCGATGCGCACGTCGCCGCTCATCGTTTCGATTTTCCACGCCGCCGCGGGCGCGACGCCGGCGTCGAGTTGCACCTTGCCGGACACAGTACCGAGATCGACCTGGGTCAACGCGCCGCCGCGCAGCGCGATATCGCCGGACACCGTTTGCGCATTGGCGCTTCCGTTCAGCAAGGCCGCTTGTACATCGCCCGACACCGTTTGCACGTCGAACTTGCGCGCGCTCCCGGCGAGTTCCACGTCGGCGCTGACGCTGCCCACGTGCACGACATCGGTGCGGGTGGCCAGATGCACGCGGCCGCTGACGGTGTTGATGTCGATTTCCGGACCGCTTAAGGCTTCCACGCTGACCGGAGCGCTCACCACGTCTACCGACAATGCCGCGGTGCGCGGCACATGCACGTCGAGCATGCTCGGACCCATGTTGGAATCGCCGCGGCCGAACCATCCGCTGGACGGATTGGCGGACTCGACCCGGATGGTGAGCAGATGCGCGTCGCCGCCAATCTGCAGCGGCCGGGCGCCGCTGCCGAGCGTGCCATCGATCTGCACGCGATTCTGATCCCAGCCGCTCACCCGTACTTCGCCCTTGACGTTGTGGATCGCGATCTTGGCGTCCGCCGCGACATTGCGGCTCTCATGGACCGGCGTATCGGCGCGCGCGGCGCCGCCGACGAACACGAGGAACAGTGCCGTACCGGTTTTGGCGAGCCAGCCGCGGCCGCGGGTTTTGCGAAGATAAGTCATGGTCGTGTCCTGAATAAGGAATGCTCAACCCGCACCCAGATCGAGCTGGCTCAAGCGCGCCTGCTGACGCTGCGTGCGATCCAGCAGCCGTTCCAGATAATCCGAATGCGGCGCGATCGCCAGAGCCTGTTTCAACTCGACTTGCGCCGTGCGCAACTCGGTCGCCGCGCCGCGCAGGCGCGGGTCGCTTGGGTTCCAGCGTTCCGCCGGATTGTTCATCACAGCCAGCACGGCGGGTGGACGTTGCGCGGCGCTTACATGATCGATCTTGTCGGCCTGAAACATGCGCGCGGCAATCGCGCCCGACAGCAACGCGACACCCGCCAGCGACGCGGCGATAGCGAACCATGCATAACGGCGTTGCGGCGCGTGCGATGGTGTTTCGAGGCGCGCGGCGATCGCCGGCCACAGATCGCGCTGCGGTTCGACGGGTTGCGCCAGCGCGCGCAGGCGTTGACGATCTTCAAGCGAGAGCATGGTCATCTCCGCGTTCTTCCAGCGCGCGCCGCAACAAGCGGCGCGCACGATGCAATTGTGCCTTGGAGGAGCCGATCGCC
>JBDTAJ010000194.1:0-13446 GCA_039924705.1 Rhodanobacteraceae bacterium | reverse complement strand
CGTGGTTCTTCACCAGCCACACCTTGCCGTCCAGCAGGTCTTCCAATTCCGGATGCCCCATCTTTTCGTAGATCGCGTCGCGCCAGTCGCGGCCATAGCCCTCCGACGCGCGGTAATCCATGTCGAGCACGACGTAGCCTTCCTGCAGCAACAGATTGTTGAACATCTGCTCGCGAAAGTAGTACGACCAGTTCTTGTTAACGTCCTGCAAATAACCCGCGCCATGCACGAACAGCACCGCCGGATGCACGTGCGACGCGTCGTAATTTTCAGGTTGGTAATACTTGGACCAGATGCCGAAATGGCCGTGGCTGCTCGGCACTTGCACGAATTGCGGAGTGGTCCAGCGGATCGCCTTGTATTGCGCGGTGCGCGTGTCGGTCAGCTCATGCGCGTTGGCGCCGTCGCTGTTAGCCACCGCCAGTTGCGGCGGGATGTAGGCGCTCGAATGCAACACCGCAAGTTGCGAGCCATCCGGCGATAACACGAAATCGTCCATGCCTTGCAGGTGCGTCACTTGTTGCAACGCGCCGCCGGTCACGGGCAGGCGATATACGTCGTAGTCGTACGGCGCTTGCTTGTTCGCGCGCAGATAAAACCACTTGCCATCGGGCGATACCACAGGCCGCGAGACTTCGAAGCCGCTAGGCGTCAGCGCGTGCGCGTTGCCGCCCGGCGGTTTCACGAACAACTGCGCCCAACCGCTGGTTTCGGACTCGAACCATAGCGTGCGGTTGTCGCGCAGCCAGCCGAATTCGTTGAAGTTCCAGTTGATCCAGGCGCGATCGGTCAGGCGATCCTGCATCACCAGCTTGTGATTAGCGAAATCGATCGTCTCGATCCAGCGATCCTTGTTGTCGATTGCGCGCAACTCGACGGCCGCGTTGTTGCCGTCGTTGCTCCATGCGATCGCCGGATCGCCGAACGCATCGGCGCCGGTGTTGATGACCGTCAATGGCCGCGTTTTGGGTGCTACGAGTTTCTTGGCCGCGTCGTCGTGGCCAGCCCTTTTCAGATCGGCGATTCTCCTGGCGCGCAGGTCGCGCAAGGGATCGTCGTGGATGCCGGGCAGATCGTCCAGCGACAACGGATAAGATGTGTGTGTGCTCAGATCGAGCAGCAGCAACGATTGCGGCGCGGGCGAATTGCGACCGACATAGGTGCGCACCTTTTCGGCAACCGGGTAACCGGAATCGGTGACGTAATGCATGACCGTCGGCGCCTTGCCGTCGTCGTACGATTTCGGTTGCGTGATCACCAGCAGCCAGTGCGAATCCGGCGACAATGATGTACCGACGATCGAAACATTCCCGCCGAGATAAAACGGCGCGGACGCGCGGGTTTGGTCTTCGGCGTCCAGTTTCCTGTCGCGCTCGCGGCGCGCGTCCTTGTCGGTCTTGTCTTGGCGCAAGGTGGAAAACAAATCCAGCTGCAGATGGCCGAGTTGACCGGTTTTCTTGTCGGCGGGATCGCCTTCGGTTTTGACCATCGCCGCGGGCGCGGCCACGCCGCTGCCAAGGTCGGATGCGTACCAGTTCCATCCCTCGCGCCAGCTCAGCACGCGGCCGTCGGCGGAAAACTGCAACGAGGACTTGTCGGCGTCGTCGCGTGTCAACTGCCGGGTTTGACCGCTTGCGACATCGCGCAGGAACACGTCACCGTGCCGCAGGAACGCCGCGCGTGCCCGCGCGCGATCGAACACCGAGGGACCATCCACACTTACCAATTGCGCGTCGTCCAGTTTGACCGGTGTGCCGCCGCTCGCATCGACGCGGTATAAATCGCGCAAATCGCTGCCGGCGCGCTTGAGCTTGAAATACATGCCGCTGCCATCGACGCTCCAGTATTCGGCCTCGACCGGCGGCCCGATCCAATCCGGGTCGGCCATGATCTGCGCTAGTGTCAAGGTTTGACCGGTCGCGGACGAAGAGGGCGCAATTGCGGGTGCGTCCTGCGCTTGCGCGCTTCTGATGCAGGCAAACGAGGCGACGAGCGCCGCGTGAAAAAGGAGGCGCGCAAGCGCGCGTGAGCGGTCGAACATGGCGGAGAACCTGGCGGCAAAACGAGCAGGATAGCCGCGCGGCGGATCGCCGCAACCGCCGGAAGTTATATTTCATCGATCCAGCTTTTTGCCGTTGTTATATTTGAAAGTCGCTGAATGACAGACCGCAGAATGCGGTCTGCCCTACGGGCCGCCTTCGGCGTTCTGCTTTCGCATCCTGCCTTTGCAGTCCGGACCGCGGCTTGCGCGCGTCCGGAATGACGCAAGGTTGTTGCTGTACGCTTCATTGTTTATCGACCTCGCCTCCGACATCCGATGCTCGAGACCCTCGAACGCGAAACCGCGCCGGACCCCACCCACGCCGTGATCTGGCTGCATGGTCTTGGTGCGGATGGTCACGATTTCGCGTCGATCGTGCCGCAACTGGTGCGCCCCGATTGGCCGCCGTTGCGCTTCGTGTTTCCGCACGCGCCGGTGCGGCCGGTCACGATCAACGCCGGGATGCGGATGCGCGCGTGGTACGACATCGCCGGCTTCGACCTCTCGCAACGCCAGGACGAACCCGGCATCCGCGCTTCGATTGCAGAAGTCGAAGCACTGATCGCGCGCGAAGCGGCGCGCGGGCTGTCGGATCAACAGGTTCTGTTGGCCGGATTCTCACAGGGCGGCGCGATCGCATTGGCCGCCGGCTTGCGCCATTCAAGGAGGCTCGCCGGCATCATCGCGCTGTCGTGCTACTTGCCATTGGGCGAATTGACCGCCGCCGAGCGCCAAGGCGTCAACGTGGACACGCCGATCTTTCTCGCCCATGGCAGTTTCGACCCGGTGGTGCCGCAACGATTGGGCGAGATTTCGCGCGACCATCTGCGCGCGCTCGGCCACGCGCCGGATTGGCACAGCTATCCGATGGCGCATCAGGTTTGCGCCCCGGAAATTTCGGATATGAGCGACTGGATGACCGCGCGATTGATGGGGTGACGGGGCATACTGTCGCCGGCCCGTTGTTATCGGCCACAGGAACAGCCATGCCGGAACGAGCGCAGCAGCAACGCCACGATGCCCTCGCACTGCCGCAATTTTGTGGATTGCCGGCGGTGTTCACGCTGCTCGTCGTCGGCGAACTGGTGGTGCTGATCTCGGCCTTGGCGCCCGATTCGCACATGGGCTTTCGTGCCTTCAGCACGGCCAGCGCATTCGTGGTGTGGCTGGCGTTGTTGTGCGCGCTGGCGTTGTGCAAGGCGACAACGTGGTTCGCGAAGCTGCCGGCGCGCACAGGTTACCTCGCCGCGTGCGCGATGCTGGTGCTGATCGTCGCCGCAGCCAGCGCGCTGGTCGGCTGGTTGGATCATGCGCTGGACACGGGCCTGACACCGCTTTCGCTGCCGCGCTTCGTGCTTGGCAATGCCGCGCTCGCCGCGCTGCTGGGCGCGGCCTTGCTGCGCTATTTCTATGTGTTGGCGGAATGGCGCGCGCGGTTGGCGGCGGTGTCACGCGCGCAGTTCGAGGCGTTGCAGGCGCGCATCCGCCCGCATTTCCTGTTCAACAGCATGAACACCGTCGCGGCCTTGATCCGGATCGATCCCAATGCCGCTGAACGCACGGTGGAGGATTTGACCGATCTGTTCCGCGCCGCGCTCGGCGCCGACGACCGTCCGAGCACGCTCGGAGCCGAGTTGGCGTTGGTGGATCGTTATCTCGCGATCGAGCAATTGCGATTGGGCGATCGTTTGCGCGTCGAGCGTGACGTCGCGGAGTTGCCGGATGACCTGGAGATGCCGTCATTGCTGTTGCAGCCGCTGGTCGAGAACGCGGTGTATCACGGCATCCAGCCGCTGCCGGAGGGCGGCGTCGTGCGCATCCGTGGCCGCCGCGTAAACGCCGGTGTGGAAATCGAGATCGACAACCCGCTGCCGCCGGATGCGCCGGCGCCGCGCAATGGCCACGCGCAGGACAACGTGCGCCGGCGCATCGCTTACCATTTCGGTATGCGCGGCGCGCTGGAAACCCTCGCCGCCGACGGCCGCTACACGGTGATCGTTCGATTACCCCATGCGCATTCTGATCGCTGACGACGAACCCCTGGCGCGCATGCGCCTCGCGGCTTTGCTGGGCGAATGTCCGGGCGCGCAGGTGGTCGGCAGCGTGGGCGACGGCGAGGCCGCGTTGCACGCCTGCATCGAACTGAAACCCGACTTGCTGCTGGCCGACATCGCGATGCCGGGGATGGACGGTCTCGCGCTGGCGCGTCGCGTGCAAAGCCTGCCGCAGCCGCCGCAGATGGTGTTTTGCACCGCCTATGAAGCGCATGCGCTGTCGGCTTACGAACTGCGCGTAGCGGATTATCTATTGAAGCCGGTGCGCATCGAGCGCCTGCGCGAGGCGCTGGCACGCGCCGGAGCGTTGCGCTTGCGCGAACGCGCGCAGCCGCGCGAAACGCTGGTCGCACGCGTGCGTGGCGCACCGCTGCGCATCCCGCTGGAAGACGTGCTGTACCTCTCCGCCGACGACAAGTACGTCA
The DNA here is from genome assembly GCA_039924705.1 of Rhodanobacteraceae bacterium. GTDB lineage: Bacteria > Pseudomonadota > Gammaproteobacteria > Xanthomonadales > Rhodanobacteraceae > 66-474. Next base: position 8,926 of record JBDTAJ010000194.1, on the reverse strand, counting down.
GCGTGCATCGTGCCGTCGACACGCTGCTGATCGAGGATTCGCTGAAGTCGATCGAGGCGGCGTTTCCGGAACGCTTCGTGCGCATCCACCGCAATTGTCTGGTGCCGGCCGCGCGGCTGCTCGGCCTGCAGCGCGATGCACACGGCGAGCTGCGCGCGTTGATCGCAGGCACGAGCGACACACCGGAAGTCAGTCGCCGCACCTTGGCCGCGGTGCGCAAATGGTTGCGCGAGGGATGAGACGAGAGCGCCAAGACGTGCGATGCTTCACCGCTCACCGCTCACCGCTCACCGCTCACCGCTCACATGCTCCTTCGCATCGCCACCCGCAAAAGTCCGCTCGCGCTGTGGCAAGCCGAACACGTCGCGACGCGGTTGCGCGCGACGCATCCCGGACTCGAGGTGACGCTGGTGCCGCTGTCCACACGTGGCGACGAGGTGCTCGACCGCTCGCTGGCGACGATCGGCGGCAAGGGATTGTTCCTAAAGGAGTTGGAAATCGCGATGGCGGATCGCGAGGCCGACATCGCGGTGCATTCGCTCAAAGACATGCCGGCCCATCTCGAAAACGGTTTCGCGATCGGCGCGGTGCTCGCGCGCGCGGATTGCGCGGACGCCTGGGTCAGCAACGACTTTGCGTCGATCGGAGCATTGCCGCTCGGCGCACCCGTGGGCACCTCGTCGCTGCGGCGCGCCGCGCAATTGCGCGCGCTGCGACCCGACATCGAGATCGCCGATCTGCGCGGCAACGTCGGCACGCGTTTGTCGAAACTCGATGCCGGCGAGTATGCGGCGATCGTGTTGGCCGCTGCCGGGTTGGAACGACTCGGCTTGTGGGAACGCATCCGCGCGCGGCTGGCGCCGCCGCAATGGTTGCCGGCGCCGGGGCAGGGCGCGATCGCGATCGAGGCGCGCGCGGGCGATAGGCAAGCCGCGGATTTGATTTTTTCACTGGACGATGTCGACACCCGCCGCACCACGTCGGCCGAACGCGCGCTCAACGCAGCGCTGGGCGGCGATTGCACGATGCCGCTGGGCGCATGGTGCGAGATCGAAAACGGCGCTCTGCGTCTGCACGGCCTGCTCGGCGATGCGCGCACGGGGCGGGTGTTGCGCGGCGACGTCCGCGGCGAAGACCCCGATGCGCTCGGCGTGGAGGTCGCGCGACGTTTGCGCGCGGCGGGCGGCGACGCGTTGCTGGCGGATCGTTAGCGCGCCGGAAAATACGCCGCCACCGCGTGGCGCGCCTCGGCGAAGAACAGCCAGCGCTCGACGAACAATCCGGCAAGACAAGACAATGCCGCCAACAGCGCGAGTCCGCTTTGGGTATAAGGCCAAACAAAGGCGATCGCGATCAGAATCGTCGGCAACAGCGTGAACAGAACCCATGCGTAACGGCGCAACACGCGGGCATGTTTGCGCGCCAAGACGAACGCCATTTCACGGGTGAGATAACTTTCCTCCGTGACCGGGCCTTCAAATGCGCGCACCGCGCCGAGGCGATCCAGTCCGGTGGCGTGACCGGCGTCGGTCGGCGCGCCGCGATCGAGCATCTTCCAGTAATCGAATTTCAACGCCGCCGCGATCACTGCGATCAGGATCAGTGCCAGCGCGAAAGCCGGCGCTAGCGGTCGCCCAGGATTGAATGCCAGATAGGCCCGCAACCAAAGGCCGCCGGAAAGCAACCCGAACAGCAGATACAACGGCAGCACGCGCGGGTCGCGCCATCCGGCAATGGGTTTCAGTGAGGTGTAGATGCGCGCGGTACAGACGATGGTGACGATCGCGCAGATCGCCAGCACCGCGCCTGCGATCCGCGTCGGCAGGAATAAATTATCGCCGCGTCCCAGCCCCGCCACCGCGAACGCCGGTAGATACGTCGCCAGCGAGGCAAGCCCCTCGCGAGACAGCCACGATGAGTCCCACTGCGAGAACGCGCGCCACGCGCGTAACGGACGACCGAGATGCAACGTCGAGGAAATCAAACCCGCGCTGACGAACACGAAGCCGATCGCCAGTGGGCCCAGCACGGTATCGCGGCCGTACGGATACACGCCCAGCGCCAGCGCGACACCGAGCAGGCACCACAGTCCGTAACCGGCACCGCCGAGCACCGTGAAAAAAATCACTGACAGTGCGGGTTTCATGGCGATTCGATTCTCATCGGGACAACGCGCGATCAAGCCATCTCAGCAACGGTGGCAACTGGGCTGGGTCGACAGTCTCCGCCCGTGGCATGGTTGCGGTCATGTGCGATCCGTCACGCTTTGGCCGCGGCGGCAGGTATTGGTTGACCGGCTTGTAATCGTATTCCGGCATCAGCGCGTAACCCCCGCGCTGCGCGACCAGTTGCGAGATCGCGGAATCCGGATCGCCCAGATCGCCGAAGTGACGCGCGCGGGTAGGACACGCCATCACGCAGGCCGGTTGGCGATCCGACTCGTCCAGCGTTTCGTTGTAGATGCGGTCCACGCACAGCGTGCACTTCTGCATGGTGCCGCGCTGCTCGCTGATCTCACGCGCGCCGTATGGACACGCCCACGCGCACAATTGGCAGCCGATGCACTTGTCCTCGTCGACCAGCACGATGCCATCTTCGGCGCGCTTGTAACTCGCGCCGGTCGGACACACCGTGACGCAATCCGGCGTCTCGCAGTGTAGACACGAGCGCGGGAAGTAGACCATTTGCGTCGCGTTAAGCGTGCCAGCCTCTCTCGAAGGGAGAGGGATCACTTCATACGTATGCACCCGATTGAACCACACGCCGTCGGGGTCGGCGCCATACGGATCGCTGTCGGGCAGCGGCCCGAACTGGCCGCCGTCGTTCCATTCCTTGCATGCGACCGCGCAGGCATGGCAGCCCACGCAGGTGTCCAGATCGATCACCAGGCCGAGCTTTTTTTTTGACGGTGGTGGTAATGCGGTCATTGACGCGAGCAAGAGCGCATGGTGTCGAGAAGAAGGGCCTGCCTTAGCACAGGGCAAGGACGGCCGTCAACGGGCGAGCTTCCGCCGCTGTACGCGATGCCGAGAAGCGCAGCCGAACGGTGGAGCAAGCGACGATTGTCTGAGCACAGGGATGTGCGAGTTCCGCGCGGCCGCCGTTCGGCCAGCATCGCAGGATAGCCGAGGCAACACGACGTTGCTGAGACCATCGCGTCCAGTGCGATGGCTTTGGATACTTTCCCCGAAAGTAAAGTAACTCGGCTCGCGGCAGCGAGTGGAACCAGGAGAAACTTGCGGAAGAGCAAGGTCAAAATGGATTTCGGATCTCCGCAGAGCGGCGTCCGGAATGACGACAAGGAGTTGTCCGTGAATGAAGTCACTCAGAACGGCCAGAACTTAGGAATCAGATACATCGACAGCGCGCAGAACAGCGCGATCAGCGGGATGCCGACCTTCATGAAATCGGTGAAGCGGTAGCCCCCCGCGTAATAGACCATGGTATTGGTGGGATAACCCACGGGCGTTGCGAACGAGGTGGCCGCGGCAAACGCCACCGCGACAATGAATGGCGTCGGATGGGCGTGTACGGCTTTGGCGACCGTAACGGCGATGCCCACCATCAGCACCACCGACGGATTGTGGCCCATGAGTTCGGTCAGCAGCGCGGTCAGCAGGTACACCATCAGCAGCGCCGCCAGCGGACCGTGGTTGCCGACCAGCCCCATGCCGGCATTGACCACCACCGTCGACAGCCCGGTTTTTTCGATGGCGATTCCGAGCGGCAGGATCGCACCGAGCAGGATGATGATCTTCCAGTCCATCGCCTCATAGACGTCCTTGCGGCCGAAGCAACGCGTCAACGCCATTGCCACCACGCCGCAGATCGCCGCGATCGGAATCGGCAACCAGCGCATCCCCGACACCACCACCACCGCGAGCATGATGCCCACCGCGACGAAGGCCTTGTATGGCGGCCGGCGCGCGTCGTCGCGTTCGTTGAGCACGATGAAGCGATCGTCGCCGCGCAATTTGGCGATGATGGCCTCGGGCACCAGCAGCATCAGCACGTCGCCGACCTCAAAGGCGACCCTGCTCATCTTTTCGCGCAGCACGTGGCCGCGGCGGTGGATCGCGAGCACCGTAGCGTCGTAGCGCGCTTGCAGATCCAATTCCGGCAGGGCGCGACCCTCGATCGGGCTGGCCGGCGTCACCATCACTTCCATCAGCACGCGCGCGCCGTCGCCGTCGTGGCCGTGCTGGAATTCGGGATTGATCTCCAATCCGGATTGCTTGCGGAATTCCTCGAGTTTGTCCCACTCGCCGCGCACCAGCAACACGTCGCCGACGCCGAGTTTCTGCGTACGCGGCGACCACATGTGCTCCTCGCCACGCAGCAATTCCAGTGGATACACGCCGTGTTTCTCGCCCAGGCTGGCTTCCGCGATGGTCTTGCCGACCAGATCCGACTCTGACATCACCTTCATCTCGGTGACGTACTTGCCGATCTCCAGCACGTCGGGCAGATCGGTGTCCACATGTTTTGGCAATAGCCAACGGCCGATCACCATCAGATACACGATGCCGGCGACCGCCAGCAGAACGCCCATCTTGGTGAACTCGAACACGCCGAACGGCGCCAGTCCGTGTTTCTGCGCCAGCGAATCGGCCAGCAGGTTGGACGAAGTGCCGATCAGCGTGCACACGCCGCCCATTTGCGCGGCATACGCCATCGGCATCAACACGCGCGCGGGCGAGGTCTTGCTGCGCGCGCACACGCGCAGCGCCAGCGGCACGAAGGTCGCCACCAGCGCGACGTTCTTGATGAACGCGCCCAACGGCGCGATCACCAACATCATGCCCAGCGTCAACAGCCATGGCCGCTTGATCCTCGAAAGCAGTCGGCTGATCGGATCCAGCGCCCCGGAACGCTCGATGCCCATCGAGAGCGCGAACATCGCCGCCACTGTCACCGTGGCCTCGTTGCTGAAACCCGACAGCGCTTCTTCCGGCGTGACGATGCGCAGCACGATCAAGAGGCCCAGCGAGATCAGCGCGACGATATCGATGCGCACCTTCTCGCTGGCGAACAACGCCATCGCCAACGCAATGATCGCCGCGGTAGCCCAGGCTTGCCAGATCACTTGGGAAACCTCTCGGTCGTTTTTGGCGTTGGAGTTCTACCGATGCGTCGTGTCTCCACAACCCCCAATGCTAGGCTCGATCGTCCAGATCTCGCCAAGCAACCCGGTCCTCGGCATCCTGCCTCGTGCCTTCGTCTGCGCACGCGATGCATTACTTTGCATCGCGTAGCGCGCAGCCTCAGCCCTTGACTCAGGGGGGCTACAAATCGTTCACAACCGGAACGCTTACGGATCATTTCAATTCCCATTTGATACCGTGTCGTGTAATTCGACGCGATGCCCCGGCACATTCGGTTGGCTGTCGCGTTCCAGCCGCACCCGCAGGTCGAACCACGCGGCTTGTCCGGTCACCGGATCGGCATTGGCGCGCGCGCCATCGGGCAGACGTTCGCCGATCAGATCGTTCAACAAAAAACCGTCGACGAATTCGGGTGCTTGCTTCGCGAGCTTCCACGCGCCGCGTTTCTTGCCGATCGCGTTCCACGTCCACAGCGTGCCCGGTGCGGTCGCCGCGTGCGCGCGTACCTGCACGCGGATGCGCCCGCGCCACGATGCGATCCACGCCCACTCACCGTCGGCGATGCCATATTCGCGCAGCGTGTCGGGATGCGCGTACAGATAATTGCGTGTCGCGATCTGGCGCAACCAGCGGTTCTGCGAACCCCACGAGTGGTACATGAACATTGGGCGCTGGGTGATGGCGTGCAACGGATATTCATCCAAGTAGCCATCCATGGCGCGCTCTCCCATCGGCGTCCCTGCCTCAGCCTTATCCGGCGCAGGCGACGCCTTAGTGGCATCGCCTAAGCACTCCGGATTCGACCAAAACGGTACCGGATCGAAATACCGTGCCACCCGTTCGCGCTCGTCATCCGGCGGTTGCACATCTCCATGCCCCAGCGCGGCCAGTCGAAAACGTTGCAGCGTTTCGCAATACAACTGCAGCGTCACCGGATCGGTGTTGTCGACGAAGCCCATCGCTTGCGCCCATTGCAGGTAATCGCGATTGGCCATCCGGTAATACGCGCCGGCTTCCGGCACTTTCGCTTCCCAGTGGCAGCCGTGCTCGACATAGCGCGCGAGTTGATCGGGATTCGGCGCACCCACGCCTTGTCGCGAGCCGTCCGCGCCGCGCCAGCCCGCGAGCAAACCGACACCCGGCTTGCGTTCGTGACGCACGATGTAATCGGCGTAATCGCGATATTTCGCATGACCGGTGTCGTCGATCATGCCCGGCAATCTCAGACGTGCGCCCAGATCCAGCAGCACGTCCTGAAAGGGCCGCACGTCGCGATCGGGTGGCACCACCGGCTGGCGGATCGCATCCGCCGCGCTTTCGGCATCGGAGATCGGACGATCCAGCAGGCTGATGCAATCGTAGCGTTCCAGATAGGTCGTGTCCGGCAACACCAGATCAGCGAAGGCGACGGTTTCCGAATCATAAGCATCGACGTAAATGATGCGTGGAATCTTGTATTCGCCATTTACATCGCGTTCGCACAACAGCTTGCGTGTGTGCGCGGTGTCCATCGCCGAGTTCCAGCCCATGTTGGCCATGAACAGGAACAAGGTGTCGATCCGATAGGGATCGCCGGCGCAGGCGTCGCGAATCACCGATTGCAACATACCGTGCGCGGCCAGCGGATACGCCCAGGAAAAAGCGTGATCGATCCGACGCGGCTTACCGTGGGCGTCGACCAGCAAATCGTCGGGGAAAAGTGGATAGCCCAACGGATTACCGACCAGCGAGCCGTCGGGTTTGCGGATCTTCGCCGGACGATTCTGCGGCGGCGCGGATTTCGGATAGGGCGGCTGATAACGAAAACTACCGGGTGTGTCGATCGCGCCCAACAGCATTTGCAACACATGGATCGTGCGGCAGGTGTGGAAACCGTTGGCGTGCGCTGCGATCCCGCGCATCGCGTGCATCGACACCGGACGGCCGGTCATCGTCGCGTGTTCGCGGCCGTGGGTATCGGTCCAACGGATCGGCAGTTCGATCGCTTCGACGAAAGCGGTGCGCGCGAGTTCCGCGGCAAGCCGCTTGATGGTCGAAGCCCGGACGCCGCAACGTTCGCCAACAGCGTCCGGCGCGTAATCGTCCGACAGGAAACGCTCGGCCAGCAAATGGAAGGCCGGTACCACGTTCCTGCCGTCGGGCAAAACGTATTCGCCGACGATTCGCGGCGAGATGTCGGGTGCATCGGCGCGTGCGATCTTGCAGCCCTCCCGTTCGAGGGAAGGGTTTGGGTGAGGATGGCTTTGTGTCGTGGACTGATCCAATTGCACCGCGCACAACGGTTTGCCATCCCCATCCCGCGCAATCATCCCATCGTCCGCCGCGCCCGGAGCGCGGATCACCAGATGATGCGCATTGGTATAGCGCACCAGATAATCGAAATCGACGCGGTCGGTGCGCAGCAGCTCGTGGATCAAGGCGCCCGCCAGCAAGCCGTCGGTGCCGGGATTGATAGGCACCCATTCGTCGGCGATCGCGCCGTAACCGCTGCGCACGGGATTGACCACCACGATCTTGGCGCCGCGTGCTTTCAATCTGCCAAGGCCGAGTTTGATCGGATTGGAGTCGTGATCCTCGGCTACACCCCACAGCATCAGATATTTGGTGCGGTCCCAATCCGGTTCGCCGAATTCCCAGAACGAACCGCCCAGCGTGTACATGCCGGCGGCGGCCATATTGACCGAGCAGAAACCGCCGTGCGCGGCGTAATTGATCGTGCCGAACTGCTGCGCCCACCAGCCGGTCAGCGCCTGGCTTTGATCGCGGCCGGTGAAGAACGCCAGTTCATCCGGGTTGCGCGCGCGGATATCGCCCAACCACTTCGTGGCAATCGAGAGCGCCTCCTCCCATTCGATTTCCTTGAACTCGCGCTTGCCGCGCTCGCCTGTCCGCAACAAAGGTTTGCGCAACCGCGCCGGCGAGATGTGCTGCATGATCCCGGCTGCGCCTTTGGCGCAGATCACGCCACGGTTGACCGGGTGGCTGGGATTGCCGTCGAGGTAACGGACGCGGCCGTCCTTGAGATGCACTCGCACGCCGCATCTGCACGCGCACATGTAACACGTGGTCGTTTTGACCTCGCCGGTGGGTGTGTTCAACTGGAGATGCTTGTGGGGCATGTCGATCGCGCGCAAGACGATGCGATGGTAGCCGATGCTTGCCGCGCCGCGCGCATCTCGTCATGCTTTCCGCGTCATAACTTCATGGCAGCGCGCAGCATGGACCGTTACGAGCGCATCCTGACCTTACACCGTCTGTTCAAGGCCGCGCGGCATCCGGTCAGTCAGGAGCGTCTTCGCGAGGAATTGCAATGTTCGCGCGCGACGCTGTATCGCGATGTCGCCTTTTTGCGCGACGCACTGGGCGCGCCGGTGGACAGCGATCCGGACCGTCACGGTTTCAGTTACGACCGCGAGGAAGGCGACCGCTTCGAATTGCCGGGCCTGTGGCTGACCAGTGAGGAACTGGCCGCGCTGATGGCTCTGAACGAGCTGATCGCACGTTCGGATCCCGGCGTGCTGGCGGGCGCGCTGGCGCCGTTCCGTTCGCGGATGGAGCGTCTGTTGATCGATCACTCGCAAGGCGCAGCGCTGCCGATCGAACGTATCCGGGTGATTCCCTATGGATCGCGCAAGCTCGACCAGCGCGTGTTCCGGGTGGTCGCTGGCGGGGTGATGTCACGGCGGAGGTTGAAGTTCCGCTACCGCGCGCGCACCACCGACGCCGACACCTTGCGCACGGTGTCGCCGCAACGCCTGACTCATTACCGCGACAACTGGTATCTCGACGCGTGGGATCACGACCGCGAGGCGCTGCGCAGT
>JBDTAJ010000193.1:0-12700 GCA_039924705.1 Rhodanobacteraceae bacterium | reverse complement strand
TGGCCAAACATCTCGCGCACGTTGAGCACGCCCAGTCCCCCCACTTCCAGCAGATCGCGCAAGAGATCCGGACAGGCGCCGTCGATCACATCTGGCGCGATCAAGGTGAACTCAGGCGCGTCGTCGGCGACGAGGCGATGACCGCGCGTAACCAGTTCCAGCGCCAGTTCGCTTTTCCCCGTGCCCGACGCGCCGGTGATCAGCACGCCGATCGAATACACCTCCAGCATCACGCCGTGCAGCGTGACCTGCCGCGCCAGTGCGCGCGCCAGGTGATATTGCAGATAGGTAAATAACTCGTGGCCGCGCTTGGCGCTGACCCATAACGGCGTGTCGGTCTCCTCGGCGGCCTCGCGCAGGTCCGTGGGCACCGCCTGATCCTTGGTGACGACCAGCGCAACCGGTAGCTGCGCCACGATCTTCTGCACGGTTTCCCAGCGCTGTCGTGATTCCAGCCCGTCGAGGTAATTCAATTCCTCGGTGCCGATGATCTGCAGCTTGTTGGGGTAAATGATGTTGAGATAACCGATCTCGGACGGCCGGCGCGCGCCGACCTTGCCCGGCTCCAGCGCACGCGTCTCGCCCTTGCGGCCGGCGATCCAGCGCAGGGCCATGCGTTCGTGCACGCTGTCGTACAGTTCGCGGGCGCTCAATCGATTCACAGGGTCGACCGTATGGACGCCCGCCGCGTCATCGCGGCGGATCGTCAGGCGCGCATTGTGCCAGACCCATCCGCCGTTCGCCCTGAGCGGCCGAAGATCGATCGGCAGCCGAAAGACAGCGGTGCTTCGATTCAGCTTGCTACGCTCAGCAGGAACGGAAGTTGTGTGCGCCTTCGCTTACGCCTCGGCCGCCGTGCCATCGTCACGACGATGCTTCATCAGTTTTTCCTTGTGCCGGCGCACTTGCGCGTCGAGTTTGTCGAAAAGCGCGTCGATCGCGGCGTACATGTCGCCTTCCACGGCATCCGCGTGCAGCACGCGTCCCGACGCCGCCAGCGTGCCTTCGGCCTTATGCGCCAGCCTCGTCTTCTCCACCTCCAGCACGACGTTGAGCGAAGTCAGGTGATCGAAATGCCGCGCGAGACGTTCACGTTTGGTATCCACGTAATCGCGCAAGGCGGGTGTTACTTCGATCTGATGGCCGCTGATCTGGATTTGCATGGCTGATTCCTTGGGAAGGGCTGGGATGGCGCGTTTTTGCGGGCTGGCTCCTTTGTTGTGACGGGATCAAGGTAAGGCATTACGGAAAAATGCGACGTGTTCAGCATGTTCTTGACGGGCCTATCTTGCGAGTCCGCACGTGAAGGTAAAGTTCCGTCTTCAATCGGATCGTCAACTGCCACGCTGGCGCTCCCCGGAACTCCCGATCCGCATCGCTTCGCGGTACTTGGCCACGGTGCGTCTTGCAACCTTGATGCCGCGTTGGTTCAGTTCCGCGGTCAGACCCTGGTCTGATAACGGTTTGCGCGGATCTTCCTCGGCGACCAGCTTGCGGATCATCGCCTGGATCGCTGTCGCGGAAGCGCTGCCGCCGTCGTCGGTTGCCACGCCACTGGAAAAGAAGTGCTTGAACTCGAAGGTGCCGCGGGGGGTGTGCAGATACTTGCGCGTGGTCACCCGCGAGATGGTCGATTCGTGCATGCCCAGCTCATCGGCGACCTCGCGCAATACCAGCGGCTTCATGGCTTCGGCGCCGAAGTCCAGAAACGCGCTCTGGGTTCGCACGATCTCCTGTGCAACCTTGAACAGCGTGTCGGCGCGCGCCTTCAGGCTTTTCATCAGCCAACGCGCCTCCTGCAATTGCCCGCGCAGATAAGCCGCATCGGCGCGCCGCGCGCGCGCAATCAGGTCGCAGTAATACCGATTGATGGCCAGCCGTGGCTGGCAGTTGGGCGACAACGCCACCCGCCAGCGTCCATCGAGCTTCACCGCATAGGCGTCAGGTGCGACGTATTCGGTAGGCGCCGGATCGAACGCCGCGCCGGGGCGCGGATCGAGTCCCCGGATCAGTGTCGCCGCGGCGATCACCTCATCCAGCGTGGCATCCAGTTTGCGCGACAGTTTCTGGAAGTCGCGGCGCGCCAGCAATTCCAGATCATCGGCGACGATGCGCAGCGCCAGCGCCAAACCGCAGGTCGTCGGATCGAGCTGCTGCAATTGCACGCCCAGACAATCACCGAGATCGAGAGCGGCCACGCCGGTGGGATCGAAACGCTGCAGCCGGTGACGCACCGCTTCCACTTGCGTAACATCGGATGCCGGCGCCAGTGTGGCGATAGCCGCCAACACCGGTTCCAACCCTTCGCGCAGATAACCGTCGCCATCCAGAGCGTCGATCAGCGCTTCGGCGATCGCGCGATCGCGGTCGCTGAAAGGCGCCAGGTTCAATTGCCACATCAGATGCTCGCGCAGGCCTACCTGCGCGGCATCCTGGTGCTCGGGCATGTCTTCATCGTCATGGGTGTAAGCGGGCATCGGCAAATCGCCGCCGAATGGGCGCTCGTCCCAATCCGTCATGTCCGAGTCAATCTTCGGCTCGGCGGATTCCGCGGATTCGGGCCCGGCTTCGCCGGTTGTATCGCCGTTGTTTTCGTCTTCCGCATCGTCGCTGTCGGCCAATTCGAGCAGCGGATTGGTTTCGGCCAGTTCGCGCAACTCGGTTTCCAGTTCGACCTGCGAGAGTTGCAACAGGCGGATCGCCTGCTGCAATTGCGGCGTCAGGGCGAGTTGTTGCTGATGGCGTAACTGGAGACCCGGCTTCATCGGCGACGAACGAGTTGGCGTTGCTCCATCCTACCCCCGTTGGCGCGCGCGAAACAGGCTATCCGGCGCGATTCCTGCATGGTGCGATTAGTGCCTGGGTCACATCCGGAATTCGTGGCCGAGAAAGACATCGCGCACCTGCTCATGGGCGAGGATTTCCGCCGGTGTGCCGCGCGCCAGCACCTTGCCTTCGTTCAACACGTAGGCGTGCTCGCAGATGCCCAGCGTTTCGCGCACATTGTGATCGGTGACGACCACGCCGATGCCGCGGTCGCGCAGGTGCCGGACGATGCGCTGGATCTCACCGACCGAAATCGGATCGACCCCGGCGAACGGTTCGTCCAGCAACATGAAACGCGGGTTGGCCGCCAGCGCGCGCGCGATCTCGACGCGCCGACGCTCGCCGCCTGACAGGCTGATGCCTTTCTGGTTGGCGATGTGCGCGACCTTCAATTCGTCCAGCAGTGATTCCAGCTCGCGCTCGCGCCGTGTTGCGTTGAGGTCATTGCGCAGTTCCAGCACGGCCAGCACGTTCTCAGCCACGGTCAGGCGGCGGAAGATCGAGGCCTCCTGCGGCAGATAGCCGATGCCCAATCGCGCGCGCGCGTGCATGGGCATGCCGGTGATGTCCTGTCCATCCAGCGTGATGCGACCGCCGTCGGCGTCGATGAGGCCCACCAGCATGTAGAAACAGGTGGTCTTGCCGGCGCCGTTGGGGCCGAGCAGGCCGACCACTTCGCCTTGTTTGATATCGAAGGCGCAATCCGACACCACCTCGCGCGCGCGGAAACGCTTGACCAGACCACGTGCGGTGAGCATGGATCAGTGATCGTGTGAAGACGCGGGTGCGGGGATTTGCTGCCGCTCAAGCGGTACAAATGGCGGTGAGGCTGCCGGTGATGCGGGCATGGAAGACGCTGGCGCGGATTGCGCGGCCGCGCTTTGTGAGGGAGCAGGCTGCGTTGCCGTGGTTTTGGGTTTCGCCGGCGCGCTTTTCGGTTTCGGCTGCAAGGTGAGATGCACCTGACCGCCGGCGCTGGATTCGCCGCTGATCTGGCCGCTGTCGGTGTTGTAGGTGAGCTTGGCGCCGTGGAACTCGCCTTTGTGTTCCTGCACCACGTTGGCGTCGCCGGTCAGCACCACGGTGTTCTCGGAAACGGTGTAATCGATGGTGTTGGCCGAGCCGTGCACCATGCTGCCGTCGTCCAGCTTCTGTTGCATGTGCGCGGGCTTGCCGGTCAGTACCACGCGCTGCACCTGGTTGTTCTGATCGAAATAGCCTGTCGCGCTGTCGCCGTCGGCGTGCAGTGTGCCTTGGTCGATTTTGACGTTGCCGGTGAACACGGTTTTGCCGGAATCCTGGCTGCCGAAAAAAGAATTGGCGTTGGCGTTGACCGGCTGGTCGCGGTCGGCTTGCGCTGCGTTCGCCGCGCCGCACGCGAGCGCGCCCGCAAATAACAGGGCGAACATCGCGCGGATGCGTGGCGGATCAATGCTTGCGCGGTTGCGGCGTGAGCGTGGCATGCACATCGGCGAGCAACTCCAGGGAATGGGTGTTGAGGTCGGCTCTCATGCCGGTGCCGCGCAGTATAGAGCCGGTCTGCTGAATCACGCTGGGCGCGTCGGACGCCATTTTTTTGTCTTTCGTCCACACGCTGGCGTCGCTGGTGTGCACTTCCGCTGCGGAAGCGGTCGGGGTCTTCGGGCGCAACATGTCGACCTTGCCGATCAATTTCACCAGCGTGTTGTCGGTGTTGACCCAGGCGTATTGCGAGGTGCCGTGCCAGTCGGCGCCTTGGCTGCCGAAAATCGTGAACTTGGGCGCGTTGACGTACAGCGAATCATCGCCCTCACGGCGCGCCAGATACGGCGCGGTTAGATGAAACGACGGCTCGCCGTCCTCGTCCATGCCGTCGAGGGTGAAATCGGTCAGGGTATAGCTGGAACGCGGCGGCCCGACCATCACGTTCGGCTTCGGCGGCGGCTTCAGCCACCAGATCAGCAATTGGGTGATGCCCACCGCCACCGCGAGCGCGACCACCAGGTAAATATTCCGACGATCGATCACGACCAGTGACCCATCTCTTGTTGTGTCTTGCCCTGCGCGCTGAGAAGCAGATCGCAAATTTCGCGCACCGCGCCTTGGCCGCCGGGCAGTCGCGTGCACCAGTGCGCGCGCTCGATTACCCACGGATGCGCGTTGGCGACCGCGACCGCGAAACCGCAGGCACCCATCGCCGGCAGGTCGGCCAGATCGTCGCCGACGAACGCTGCCTGCTCGGGCGCGAGTCCACTGCCGTGCAGGAGGTCCGCGAGGCACGCGCGTTTGTCGGCCTGCCCTTGATAGACATGATCGATGCCAAGTTCCTCGGCACGCAACGCGACGATATGGCTGATCCGCGCGCTGACCAGCGCGACCTTGACGCCGTGCGCGCGTAGGCGTTTCAGACCGTGCCCGTCGTGCACATGAAAGGCTTTCAGTTCGCGGCCATCCTCGCCGTACCACAAGCGTCCGTCGGTCAAAGTGCCGTCCACGTCGAACGCGATCAAGCGCACCCGCGCGGCACGGTCGAGGGTGGCTTGGGGAATGTCGGTAAGATAGGCGGGAGGCATGGGAGAGAAAAGAAGAAGTTAAAAAAGGGGTTGGGTATGAGTAGCGAGGGCGCAAAATCGAAAGCGACAGCCTGAGTGCGATGTGTCGACAAGAAGCGAAACGTCGTAGGTCTAACGGAATGACGAACCCTTCCGAGCGGAGCACCCTCGCTACTCGTCACGCGTCTCTCGCTTCAAACCACTCGCGCCCGCAACAAGTCGTGGATGTTCAACGCGCCAACCACGCGACGATCCTCATCGACGACGATCAGCGCGTGGATCTTGTTCGCGTCCATGATCTGCGCAGCTTCCGCGGCGAGCTTGTCGGGACCGATCGTCTTGGGCGTGCGCGTCATCAGTTGCGCGACCGGTGCTCCGCGCATGTCCACACCAGCGTCATCGAGCGCGCGGCGCAGGTCGCCGTCGGTGAACACGCCGAGCAGGCGGCGGTGCTCGTCGACGATCGCCGTCATGCCCAAGCCCTTGCGCGACATTTCCATCAACGCGTGGGTCAGGCTGGCGTCGGCCGATACCGCGGGGATCGCCTCGCCGGTGTGCATCACGTCCTCGATCTTGACCAGCAACCGGCGGCCGAGCGAACCGGCGGGATGTGAGAGCGCAAAATCCTCGGCCGTGAAGCCGTGCGCTTCGAGCAGCGCGATCGCCAATGCGTCGCCCATCACCAATGCTGCGGTGGTGCTGGCGGTGGGAGCGAGCCCAAGCGGACACGCTTCGGCCGAGACGCTGACATCCAGATGCACATCGGCATCGCGCGCCAGCGAGGAGTTCGGACGCCCGGTCATCGCGATCAACGGATTGCCCTGGCGCTTGATCAGCGGAAGGATGGTCAGCAGTTCGTCGGTTTCGCCGGAATAGGACAGCGCCAACACCACGTCCTCCGCGGTGATCATGCCCAGATCGCCGTGGCTGGCTTCGCCCGGGTGAACGAAGAAGGCCGGCGTGCCGGTCGAGGCCAGGGTCGCCGCGATCTTGCGGCCGATATGGCCCGACTTGCCCATGCCCGTAACCACCATGCGCCCTTTGCTCGCCAGCACCAGCCTGCAGGCTTCGCTGAATGCCCCATCGATCCGCGATGCCAGCGAACGGATTGCATTGGCCTCCGTGGTGATCACGGTGAGCGCACTGCGCGCGAGGGTATCGTTGGTCGGGGGATGCACGTCGTGACGATTCTCGGCGCTGAGTGCGTTCATGGACGTCGTTCCGTGGCGAAGGTATCCGATGACGAGCGTCTTTTCCGCGCCATGAGATTTCCGTTAAGATGTCAGGTTGCCATTCTAACGTGTTCCAACGCGTATCCCCTTCCACTCGCCGACAAGCGCGCGGCGCGCGGCTCTCCGTTCACTTTCATCCGCCTCGCGTTTCCGGAACCTTTCCATGGATGCCGCTGCTCTCAAGATATTGATCGAACAAGGACTGCCGGAGGCGCGCGTCGAGGTGCACGGTCCCGATGGCGTGCATTTCGAGGCGCGGGTGATCGCGACGGCGTTCGCCGGCAAACCGACCTTGGCTCGTCACCGCATGGTCTACGCGGCGCTGGGCGAGCGGATGGGGGGGGATATCCATGCATTGGCGCTGCGCACGCTTACGCCCGAAGAAGAAGCGGGACTCGGGACTCGCGACTCGCGACTCGGAACAGCTTGATGGCCAAGATCGTTATTTCGGGAGGCACGCCCCTCAACGGCGAGGTCTGGATTTCCGGCGCCAAGAACGCGGTATTGCCGATCCTGGCCGCAAGTCTCCTGGCCGACGAGCCGGTCACGATCGGCAACGTGCCGCATCTGCACGATGTCACCACCACGATGGAATTGCTCGGGCAGATGGGCGCGCAACTCATCGTCGACGAGCGCATGAAGATCCACGTCGATCCGCGCAGCACCGACCGCTTTTTTGCGCCGTACGAACTGGTCAAGACCATGCGCGCGTCGATCGTGGTGCTGGGGCCGTTGATCGCGCGCTACGGACAGGCCGAGGTCTCGCTGCCGGGCGGCTGTGCGATCGGATCGCGGCCGGTCGATCAACACATCAAGGGCCTGGAGGCGCTGGGCGCCCGGATCACGATCGAAAATGGCTATATCAAGGCACGCGCGAATCGATTGCGCGGCGCGCATATCTCGATGGACGTGGTCACCGTCACCGGCACCGAGAACATCATGATGGCGGCGGCGCTGGCCTCCGGCACCACGGTCATCGAAAACGCCGCGCAGGAACCGGAAGTGCTTGATCTCGCCAACTGTCTCATCAGCATGGGCGCGAAGATCGACGGCGCCGGCACCGCGACCATGGTAATCGAAGGCGTGGAACGTCTGCACGGCACCCAGTACGAGGTGCTGCCGGATCGCATCGAAACCGGCACGTTCCTGGTCGCCGGCGCGATCACCGGCGGTCGCGTGCTCACCAAACGGGCGCGGCCGGAAACGCTGGACGCAGTGCTGGCCAAGCTCGAGGACGCCGGCGCGCACATCAATACCAACGGCGAGACCATCGAGCTGGACATGCGCGGCAACCGCCCGAAGGCGGTCGATATCACTACTGCGCCGTATCCCGCGTTCCCGACCGACGTGCAGGCGCAGTTCACCGCGCTCAATTGCGTGGCCGAGGGCACCGGCGTCATCACCGAGACGGTGTTCGAAAACC
Organism: Rhodanobacteraceae bacterium; assembly: GCA_039924705.1. GTDB lineage: Bacteria > Pseudomonadota > Gammaproteobacteria > Xanthomonadales > Rhodanobacteraceae > 66-474. The sequence continues at coordinate 4,688 of JBDTAJ010000193.1, read as the reverse complement.
GTTTCATGCATGTGCATGAACTGCACCGGCTCGGCGCGGACATCAAGCTGGAAGGGAACACCGCCGTGATCCGCGGCGTGGCTGGCATGTCCGGCGCGCCGCTGATGGCGACCGATCTGCGCGCCTCGGCGTCGCTGGTGCTGGCGGGATTGGTGGCGCAAGGCGACACCACGGTCGATCGCATCTACCACATCGATCGCGGCTACGAGTGCATCGAGGAGAAACTCGGCGCGCTGGGCGCGAAGATCCGGCGCCTGCCGAATTGATTCGAGGGATGAGGGGCGAGTAAAAAGAGCGCTTCGCTCCAGCGAGTTTGCCAGCCTGCCGGAGTTCTTGGACTTCGATTTTTGCGCCCTCGCTACTCAGCCCGCGCTCCTGCTGTGTAACTCTCCAGCTTCATGGTCAGGTCGCCGTTGTCGTGCTGGGAGACCTGCACCGGCACCGGCAGTTTTCCCGGTGCGAACCAGGCATCGAAACCGCCGCCGTCGGTGCGCGCGACATGGGTCGCGGCATAGCTGCCTTCGGGGACTTTGATCGTGCCCTTGCCCTGCACCGCGAAATGCTGGGTCTCGATGCGGTCGCGCACCGCCACCGGAAACGCGAACGCGCGTTGGCCGGCGTCGAGGCCGACGGCGATCGCCAGCACCAGGGTATGCCGCTCAATCGTGCCGGGCTGCGCCGCGAAGCGTTGCTCGCCTTTGTCGTCCACGCTGATGGTGTTGCTGGCCCAGTCGAAGCGCACATGGCGCTCCTTGTGCTTGATCGCGGCGTCCAGCGAATAGTCGTAACTCAAGCCCTCGGGCAGCGCGGCTTTCCAGTGGAAGCGCGAGGTCTCCCGCACGTTGGCGCCGAGCAGTGCGGCCATGCCCGAAGTGCCTCGGCTTTGCGTGGTGAAGGTCCACTCGTCGTCGCCCGATGGCGCCAGCGTCATGGTCGCCTCGCCGATAAGCTCGCCATTTTGCAGCAACTGATAGCGCGCGGTGAAGGCGGGCAGCGGCGCGGCGAGTGGACTGCCCGCGAACAGCAGCGCGGCGAAAACAATAACGAACCGGGAAAAACGAAGGGCGTTCATAACGCCGCAGTGTGCTGGCGTTTTTCTGAACGTTGACCGGATGGCGGCGTGAGCGCAGAGGTTACGGGTGCTGCAATCGGTCAGCGTCGTCCAGCCGCAACGGCGCGGCCAGCGCTTGGCCATCGAACATCACCGTCCCCTCGCGCAGTGCGACTCGGTCTTGCGCGATCGCCGCGACGCAAGCGACAAGTAGACGATGCTCCTGCGACAGCAATCGCGCGGCCAGTGTTTGCTCATTGTCATCATCGTGCTGGATCGCGATACGCGTCTGCGCGATCACCGGGCCGCCGTCCAGTTCCGCGGTCACGAAATGCACGCTGGCGCCATGCTCGGTGTCGCCCTCGGCGAGCGCACGGCGATGGGTGTGCAGACCGCGATATTTCGGCAGCAACGACGGGTGGATATTGATGATGCGACCAGCCCATGCATCGACCACCGTCGTGTCGATCACACGCATGAAGCCCGCCAACACCACCAGTTTCGCACCGCTTTCGGCGATGCGCGCGAACAGCGCCTCGTCGAATTCGCGGCGCGTCGCAAAGCTTTTGGCATCCAGTGCCAATGTCGGAAAGCCGTGCGCTTCCGCGTTGCGCAGCGCCGGTGCCTCGGGCTTGTCGCCGGCGACCAGCACGAAATCGATCGGCAACGCGCCGCCATCGCGCGCGGCGATCAACGCGGCGAGATTGCTGCCGCGGCCGGAGGCGAGCACGGCGATCGGGAAACTCATGCGATATGGACGCGCTCGTCGCCACGCAACGTCGTCACTTCGCCGATTTTCCACGCGCGCAGGCCCGATTGCGCCAGCGCATCGATCGCCGCGGTTGCGCCGTCGCGCGTGAGGATCACGGTGAATCCGATTCCGCAATTGAAGGTGCGCCACATTTCCTCGCGCGGCACGCCGCCTTCGCGCTGCAGCCAGTCGAACATCGTTGGCATTTTCCACGACGAAGGGTCGAGTGCGATGCCGAGACCTTCGGGCACCACGCGGATAATGTTCTCGGTCAGGCCGCCGCCGGTGATATGCGCCATGCCGTGGACAGGTACTTGTTTCATTAAGGCGAGCATCTGCTTGACGTATATTGTGGTCGGCGCCATCAGCGCATCGGCCAATGTCACGCCGCCCAGATCGAGATCGAACGGATCATTCGCGCGCGCGAGGATTTTCCGGATCAGCGAATAGCCGTTCGAATGCGGGCCGCTCGAGGCGACGCCGACGATAACGTCGCCCGCTCCAACGCGTGAGCCGTCGATCAACCCCGATTTCTCCACGGCACCGACACAGAAACCGGCGAGATCGTATTCGCCTTCAGGGTACATGTCCGGCATTTCTGCGGTCTCGCCGCCGATCAGCGCGCAACCGGCCAGCTCGCAGCCGCGGGCGACACCGCCGACCACCGCGGCGGCGGTGTCCACGTCGAGCTTGCCGGTGGCAAGATAGTCGAGGAAAAAAAGTGGCTCCGCGCCTTGTACGAGCACGTCGTTGACGCACATCCCGACCAGATCGATCCCGATCGTGTCGTGGCGATTCAATCGCTGTGCCAGTTTCAGTTTGGTGCCAACGCCGTCGGTGCCCGATACCAGCACCGGTTCGCGGTACTTGTTCGAAAGATCGAACAGGCCGCCGAAACCGCCGAGGCCGCCCATCACCTCCGGGCGGAACGTGCGCGCCACCAAAGGCTTGATGCGCTCGACCAACGCGTTGCCGGCGTCGATGTCCACGCCCGCGGCGCGATAGGTGAGCGGTCGTTTTTCGAAAGACATGGACGGCACCGCGGACGGGAACCGGAAATGATAGACGGTTGAGCGCCGATTGGGCAGACTTGGGTCGGAAACGACAAGGATGATCCGGTCATGTTGCGATTATTATTGGCTACGTTGCTGGCGCTCTCACTGGGCTGGGCGCTGGGCGCGCGCGCGGCCGACGCCGGTGGATACGCGGCCACGGTGCCGGTCGCCGACACCAGCGATGCGCAGCGCGACGCCGCGCTGTCGTCGGCGCTGGCGCAGGTGCTGGCCGGAATCGCGCCAAAGGCCGTGCCGGGCACGGATGTGCTGGCGCAAGCGCCGGGCCTGGTGCGCAACTATCGATATCAGCGCGGCGCCGGCGGCCACGGCCTCCAATTGCAGGTCGAATTCGACCCCGGTTCGATCCGTCATCTCGCGCAGCAACTCGGTGCGCCGATCGCCGCGTCCGACGCGAGCGGCGGCGCGTCGGATGAGTCCACGCAAGCTGTGGCGGGCGCGGGCGGCAGCGGCACGCTATGGGTCGGCGGCATCGAGGACAGTGGCGATTTCGCGGCTTTGCTGGCAGCCTTGCGCCAATCCGCGCAATTGCATGATGTCACGCCGGTCGCCGCACAAAACGATGGCGTGTTGTTGCACCTCGAGTACGACGCGCCGCTCGCCGACATCGCGACCGTGCTCGTCGCCGGTGGACATCTGCAGCCGGCGCCGGCCCATAACGGCGCCGATGCATCGTTACGCTGGGTCCAGTGAGTACGCGCGCGCACCCGCAAGCGGGGTTCATCCGGCATCTGCCCAATCTGATCAGTTGCTTGCGCATCGCGCTGGTCGTGCCGTTGATCGCAGCGATGCTGACGGCGCATTTCGCGATGGCGTTGTGGATCGCGCTGGCGGCCGGCGTCACGGATGCGCTGGACGGTTTTCTGGCGCGGCGCTTTGGCTGGCAAAGCCGGCTCGGTACACTGCTGGATCCCTTGGCCGACAAGTTGCTGCTGGTCGCCGCCTATCTTTTGTTGGCGTGGAGCAGCCATCTGCCGTGGCCACTGGCGTGGCTGGTTCTTGCGCGCGATCTGGTGATCGTGTTCGGTGCGTTGGCTTACCGGCAACTGGTCGGCGCTTTCGAGGTGCGGCCCAGCCTGGTGTCGAAGGCGACCACATTCGTGCAGATCGTCTATGTCTTGCTGATATTGTGCGCCGCGGCGTTCGCCTGGCAAATGCCGGCCAGATTGCTGCTGCCGTGGATCGTCGCGGCATTGACCCTCGTCAGCGGCCTCGACTATGTGTTGCGCTGGGGTTTGCGCGGGCGCCGCGCACTGCGCGAAAAAAAGGCATCGTCATGAACGACATGATCGACCGTCGTTGGCAGTGGCTGGCGATCGCGATCGCCATCGGTGTGCTGCTGTGGCTCCTTGCGCCGGTGCTCACGCCGTTCGTGATCGCCGCGATCTTCGCCTACCTGGGCGACCCCCTGGCGGATCGGCTGCAACGCGCCGGCTGCAATCGCACCGTGGCGGCCAGCATCGTGTTCCTGGTGATGCTGTTGGTGTTGATCGCCGCACTGCTGCTGCTGATCCCGCTGATCGAACGCCAGATCGTCCGCCTGATCGATGCACTGCCGACTTACGGTGCGTGGGTGCAGCAAAGCATGTTGCCGTGGTTGCAGCAACACCTGCACCTGCCGGCCAATACCTTTCATGCCGATCAACTGCTGGCCAAGTTGCGCGAACACATCGGTACCATCGGCAACGTCGCGGCGGTGATCCTGGGTTACGCCACACGCTCGGGACTGGCGATCATCGGCTGGGTGGTGTCGCTGGTGCTGATCCCGGTGGTCGCCTTCTATCTGCTGCGCGATTGGGACGTGATGATCGCC
>JBDTAJ010000192.1:0-5455 GCA_039924705.1 Rhodanobacteraceae bacterium | reverse complement strand
GGATTGTGCGTCGCACCGAAGTGTGGGTTATTGGTGACCGCACCCAACGCGCCTTCGTCGAGATTGGTTTTACCGATCAGCACGGCACCAGCTGCGCGCAAGCGCGCGACCGCATGCGCATCGTGCTGCGCGATGTGTTGCCTGCGGGAAATCAGTCCGGCGGTCGTCGGCAACCCGGCGACGTCGAAGTTGTCCTTGATCGCGATTGGAATGCCATCCAGCCGCCCGATCGAGCCTTCGCGGCGGCGACGCTCGGCGGCATCCGCCTGTTCGCGCACCAGCGCGGGGCGCACGTCGAGATAGCAATGCAGCAAGGGATCGAGCCGCGCGATCGCGTCCAGATGGATCTCGCTCAACTCGCGCGGCCCGATACGACCGGCCGCCAGCCAGTGCAGGGTCTGGCACATTCCCGCGCCACGCAACGTCGGCGCGGCAAGCGGCTCGCTTGTCTCCATCGTCCATCCCCGGGTAACGATGCGATTATGGGCAAGCCGCGTCAAAAGCGCACCCCGTTTGCCGCGGCGATCCGGAACGCCGACAATCGCTCAATATCGTATTAGGAGACCACACGTGGCCGAACGCGAAGTGATGGAATACGACGTGGTCGTGGTCGGCGCGGGCCCCGCGGGCTTGAGCTTCGCGATTCGTCTGAAACAATTGCAAGCCGGTGCGCGGGTATGCGTGCTGGAGAAAGCCTCCAACGTCGGCGCGCAGATTCTTTCCGGCGCGGTGATCGAACCCGCACCATTGGACGAATTGCTGCCCGGCTGGCGCGACCATCCCCCGCCGATCTGCGTACCGGCGAGTCACGATGAGTTCCTGCTGCTGCGTGATGCACAGCGCGCGACCAAGCTGCCGACGCCGCCACAGATGCACAACGCCGGGAACTTCATCGTCTCGCTGGGCGCGCTGTGCGCGTGGCTGGCGCCGCAGGCGGAAGCCCTGGGCGTCGACATATTTCCCGGCTACGCCGCGGCGGAAGCGGTGTTCGACGACGCGGGCGCGGTGATCGGCGTGCGTGTGGGCGACATGGGCGTGGCCAAGGACGGCTCGCACAAACCGGGATACACACACGGCATCGACATCCGCGCCAGGCTCAGCGTGCTGGCCGAAGGCTGCCGCGGCAATATCACCAAGACATTGATCGCGAAATTCGCGCTCGACGAGGACGCCAACCCTCAAACCTATGGCATCGGCCTCAAGGAACTGTGGTCTGTGCCGGCGGGGCGCGCCCAGCCGGGCAAGATCACGCACACGATCGGCTGGCCGCTGGACGACAAGACCTACGGTGGCAGTTTCATCTATCACCTCGACAAGGACCGCGTCGCGATCGGTTTCGTCGCGGGATTGGATTACGTCGATCCGATGTTCAAGCCGTGGGAAGCCTTCCAGCAGTTGAAGCACCACGCGGCGATCAAGCCGCTGCTGGAAGGCGGCACGATCCTGTCCGCCGGCGCGCGCGCGCTGGTCGAGGGCGGCTGGCAATCGCTGCCGAGGGTGGAAATGCCTGGCGCGGTCTTGATCGGCGACGCAGCGGGTTTGCTCAACGTGCCCAAAATCAAAGGGACGCATCAGGCGATGCGTTCCGGGATGTTGGCCGCCGAACACTACGCGCAGGCGGAATCCGCGGTGGGTTTCGACGCAAAACTGCGCGCGTCGCCGGTGATGGCGGAACTGAAAAAAGTTCGCAATATCCGCCCCGGTTTTCATCGTGGATTGTGGGGCGGACTCGCCATCGCCGCGTGGGAGACCGCGACCGCGGGCTTGTCGCCGTGGACGCTCAAAAACCACGCCGATTGGTCGTCGCTGCACAAACTTGATGGTTACGAATCGCCAAAATTTGATTATGTGCAACGCACGCTACCCCCGCGCGATCGCTTGGCCAGTGTGTACTTCGCCGCCACCGAGTACGACGAGGACCAGCCGGTGCACCTGCATGTGCGCGACACCAACATCTGCATCGACCGCTGCACGCGGGAATACGCCAATCCGTGCACGCGCTTTTGCCCGGCATCCGTTTACGAGATCGTGGACAATGCAGCGGGCAAGCGCCTGCAGATCAACGCGGCCAATTGCGTGCACTGCAAGACCTGCGACATCAAGGATCCCTACCGGATCATCGACTGGGTGACGCCGGAAGGCGGCAGCGGACCACATTACCAGAATCTGTAATCGGAATCGCCCATGCCACTCCTGCGAAATATTGCCATCGCCCTGTTTTTCGTGTGGCTGGTCGTGGACGGCGTGGTGGTGTTTCGGCGCATGAGCAGCAAGACGGAAAATCGCGATCGTTTATCGCTTCGGATCATCGCTGCGGGCAACATGATTGCCTGGATCGTCGCAATCTGGCTGTCGTATACACATTTCGGCCTGATCCGGCCACCCGCGCCGTGGCAAATCGTCGGCTTGCTCGTCATGGCGCTCGGCATTGCGATCCGTTCCGCCGCCATCGCCCAGCTAGGCCGCTACCACACCCCCAACGTCGCGATATTGTCCGATCACGAAGTGTACGATCGCGGCCTGTACCGGCACATTCGCCACCCGAGTTATCTGGGCGCGCTGATTGCGTTTCTCGGGTTCGGCCTTGCGTTGGGAAACTGGCTGAGCCTGCTCGTCATCATGCTGCTTGCCTTGGTTGTGTATCTGTATCGCATCCATGAAGAGGAAATGGCATTGCACACGGCATTCGGTGATCGCTACGCCAACTATTGCCGTCGCACCAAGCGCCTGATTCCCGGCGTCTACTGATGATTGCGGATCGGAACCGGTGACGGCGCGCGCCATGAGCGCGGCGCGCTTGTAGCGCGGCTGTATCGCTCTGTATCGCTATTTGCCAAGGATCGATACCGTACTGGTGCTGGCCATCCGCAGCCAAGCCAAGCGAAGCGGGATACGCGCGATGATGATGCATTCCGGAACCGGATATTTCGACAGGGGCGACCAGGCATGAGCGTTTCCACCCAGCAGACCTCCGTGCTGCCGTTGATGATGGGCATTCCGGACAACGGGTTGATCGGGGTGGCACCGCGCGGCAACGGTCGCGGGGTCGGATACAATTTTCTCGGCAACAGCCGCATCGCGACCAACCTCGCGCCGATGTTCAAACAGCGGTTGCTGCGGATTTTTTTCGGGCCGAACATCCCGATCCATCTTCCGAACGGCACGCAAGGCCAGTCGCTGGTCAACGCGGTGGCCGACCCGGACATCTCGTCCATCGCGCTGCGGATGCTCGAACAGCTGCTCGCCGAATCCGGCCGCGGCTGTCTCAATCACCCGACCGCGGTGTTGGATTCGGGGCGCGATGGCGTCGCGGCGAAACTCGCGACCCTTCCGGGCGTACACATGCCGCGCACGATCCGGCTTCGAATCGACGAGCCCGACGATATCGCGCGGCGCGCGCGCGAGCATGGGTTGACCTGGCCGTTGATCGTGCGCGTCGCCGGCAGCCATCGCGGCGGCGCCACCGCGAAGATCGACGAGCCCGGGATAATCAAGGAATCGCTACGCGATCTGGCTTGGGGCGGCCACGATCTGTATCTCACCGAATACGTGGAATGCCGCGACGAGGATGGGTATTACCGCAAGCTGCGCGTGGTGGTGGTCGGCCGCGAGATTTTTCTACGCCATCTGGTGATCGCCGATGGCTGGCTGGTACACGTGCACGACCGGCTACTCGGCCATCTGGAGGAGGAAACCGCGACATTGGCAGATTTCCGCAGCGGGATGTTGCCGAGGATCGCGGGTACCGTGCACGCGATCGCCGAAGCGGTGGATATGGATTTTTTCGGGATCGACTGCAATCTGCGTCCGGACGGTCGGCTGCTGGTGTTCGAGGTCAATGCGATGATGGATATCCTCAACAACACCATGGCTTCTCCCAATTGCTGGGACGCGCCGATCCGGAAAATCCATGACGCGCTCGGCGTGTTGTTGTTCGATCCGACACGTTGGCGTCACCCGCACCGAAACACCGCAAAGGCATGAATCCACCCCGCATCGCCTTGGTCACCGCGCGCGCCGCGCGCGGGCTGGACGACGATTTGCAACCCTTGGTGACCGCGCTGGCCAACTCCGGCGCGGAAGTCGCCGTGATCGATTGGGACGATACGAAAGTCGACTGGTCGCGCTTCAAGGTGGCCCTGCTGCGTTCGACCTGGGATTACGCGGAGCGCCTGCCAGAGTTTCTGGCGTGGGCGCAACACGCCGCCGCGCAGACGAAGCTGCTGAATCCGCTGGACGTGCTCCGCTGGAACACCGACAAGCATTATCTTGGCGAGTTGGCGCAAGCCGATGTGCCGACAGTGCCCAGCACATTCGTCGAGCCCGGCGAGAATGCACCAACGAGGCTCGACGCTTTCCTCGCAGTGCACGCCGAGGCAACCGATTTCGTGGTCAAACCCGCGATCGGCGCGGGTTCGCGCGACGCGCAACGCTATCTGCGCGCTCAACGCGATGGGGCGATCGACCACGTGCAACGCCTGCTCGACGCCCGTCGCAGCGTGCTGATGCAACCGTATTTAGATAGCGTGGACGAGCACGGCGAAACCGCGCTGCTGTTTTTCGACGGCATTTTTTCGCACGCGATCCGCAAGGGGCCGCTGTTGAAGCGCGGCGAAGGCGCCACCCGCGCATTGTTCGCCACCGAACACATTACGCCGCGCGCGCCGTCGACGCGGGAACTCGAAGTCGCGCTACACGCGCTGAACGTGATGCCGTTCGAGCAACCGTTGTTGTACGCGCGCGTCGATCTCATCCGCGCCGACGATGGCACGCCGCGCCTGCTGGAGCTGGAACTGACCGAGCCATCGGTGTTTCTCGTCCACGACAAACCGGCGGCGGCACATTTCACCGCGGCGATCCTGCATCGCGCCACCTGACGTGGGCCATTGCCAGGCTTGCGCATCCTGCGCTGGCTCACCCCGGTTAGAATACGCACTCGCCGTTCGTTCCGGGAAGGCTCCATGAAGATTCTGGTCGGCTACAAGCGCGTGGTGGATTACAACGTGCGCATCCAGGTCAAGCCGGACGGCTCCGGCGTGGTCACCGACGGCGTCAAACTTTCCGCCAACCCGTTCGACGACATCGCGCTGGAGGAAGCGCTGCGCCTGCGCGAGCAAGGCATCGCCAAGGAGGTCATCATCGCCATGGTCGGGCCGCCCGACGCCGGATCGCATCAACGCAATGGGTTGGCGATGGGCGCCGATCGCGCGATCCATGTGGTCACCAACGATCCCGTGCAGCCGCTGAGCGTCGCGCGCACCTTTTTGAAATTGATCGAACGCGAACAACCGGGTCTGGTGATCCTCGGCAAGCAGGCGATCGACGACGATTCGAACCAGACCGGCCAGATGCTCGCCGCCTTGATGGGCCGGCCGCAGGGTACTTTTGCCAATGAGGTCACGGTCGAAGGTGATCATGTGACCGTGAAGCGCGAGGTCGACGGCGGGCTCGAGAC
>JBDTAJ010000191.1:0-9529 GCA_039924705.1 Rhodanobacteraceae bacterium | reverse complement strand
GCTGTCAGTGACAAAACGTTTCGATTGAGTCGGCTGGTTTTCACAGTAGCGTCTTGGACGTTACGCCGGTGATTTCGCGTACCAGCCGCGGTACCAGATATCCGGGCAGCCGCGCCAGCAATTGGTCAAGCAGCGCGCGGGAGCGATGGTCGTCGACCCCGAAATGCGCCGTGCCCTGCACCCGGTCCATCTGGTGCAGGTAATAGGGCAGCACGCCGATCTCGAACAGCCGTTCCGACAGCGTGGCCAGCACCTCCGTATCGTCGTTGATCCCGCGCAACAGCACCGACTGATTGAGCAGAGTCGCGCCGGCATCGCGCAAGCGCGCACAGGTATCGCGCACCGAATCGTCCAGTTCGTTCGGATGGTTGGCATGCATCACGATCACGCATTGCAGAGGCAGCTTGGACAGCCATCTGCAGAACTCGCCGTCGATCCGCTCCGGCAGCACCACCGGCAAGCGCGTGTGGACACGCAAGCGCGTGACATGCGGGATCGCGCACAGTGAATCGGTCAACTCCGCCAGCTTGTGCGTGGCCAGCACCAGCGGATCGCCGCCCGAGAGAATCAACTCGCGGACACTTGGATCATCGCGCAAATAGGAAAGCGCGTCGCGCCAACCGTTGGCGGCGGCGATTTCTTCTCCGTATGGAAAATGCCGGCGGAAGCAGTAGCGGCAATTGATCGCGCAACTGCCGGCCGCGATCAGCAGCGCGCGTCCTTCATATTTGTGCAGTACGCCGCGCGCAGCGCGCGCGGCAAGATCGCCGACCGCGTCCGTAGTGAATCCCGGTGGCTTGTCGAGTTCGGCCGACTGCGGCAACACCTGCAGCAGCAGTGGATCGTGCGGATCGCCACGGCGCATCCGCGCCACGAATCCGCGCGGCACCCGCAGCGCGAAACCGGCGTCGCCCGTGGGCAGCCGATCGGTCAGGGTTTCGAGATCGAGCAGGCGCAGCAGCTCACGCGCATCGGTCACCGCCTCGCGCAGGGATTGGCGCCAGTCGGGCAAAGGGCGACCCGGCTGCGTATCGAGGTTGGTTGCGGGTATCATGGGCGGTCTTGATCCGGCGCGCAGTGCCGGCAAACACATCATTCTAGCCGCTGCCGGTATTCCGGGCGGCTTTTTGGTTGAAAAGTGCGGCCACGGATGGCCGCTTTTTGATCTTCGCGATCAAGGATGATCGCAGAACACTGGAGCGAGCGAGCAATGGCCACCTACGGTCTCAATGACGTCAAGAACGGATTGAAGATCATCCTCGACGGCGACCCCTACACCATTGTCGGCGCGGATTTCATCAAGCCCGGCAAGGGTCAGGCCTTCACCCGCATCAAGATCCGCAATCTGCGCAATGGCCGTGTCACCGAGAAGACCATGAAGGCCACCGACTCGGTGGAAGGCGCCGACGTGATCGACGCCGACATGCAGTATCTCTACAACGACGGCGAGTTCTGGCACTTCATGCAGCCCGACAATTACGAGCAGCACACCGCCGACAAGACCGCCGTGGGCGAGGCTGCGCAATGGCTGCAAGGCGAGGAGGAATGCATCGTCACCTTGTGGAACGGTGTGCCGCTGTCGGTGACGCCACCCAATTTCGTCGAATTGAAAATTGCCGAGACCGATCCCGGCGTACGCGGCGACACTTCCGGCGGCGGCGGCAAGCCGGCCAAGCTGGAAACCGGCGCGGTGGTGCGCGTGCCGCTGTTCGTCAATCAGGATGAGATCATCAAGGTGGACACGCGTACAGGCGAATATGTGGGGCGCGTGAAGTGATATATCGATTCGCGAGCACGCTCGGCGAGCAGTCATGCCCGAAGCCCCGCAATCCATCGATCTCCTGATCGACGCCCGCTGGGTGATCCCGGTCGAGCCGCACGGCACGGTGCTCGAACATCACGCCGTTGCGATCGAGGGAGGCCACATCGTGGCGCTCCTGCCGATCGCCAAGGCCACGCAAATCTATGAACCGCGTCAACGCGTCACGCTTTCCGAACACGCGCTGATCCCCGGCCTCGTCAATGCGCACACCCACAGCCCCATGACGTTGCTGCGCGGGCTGGCCGACGACATGCCGCTGATGACCTGGTTGCGCGATCACGTCTGGCCGGTCGAGGCCAAAGTGATGGGCGCGGAGTTCGTGCGCGACGGATCGGAACTCGCGATCGTCGAGATGTTACGCGGCGGTACGACCACGTGTAACGAGAATTATTTTTTCCCGGATGCCTTTGCCGCCGCCTGCATGCGCATGGGGTTTCGCGCGACGGTGGGATTGCCGATCGTCGAGTTCCCGAGCGCGTGGGCCGCGACCCGCGATGAGTATTTCGACCGCGCGCTGGCCGTGCACGACGAGTTGAAAGGCGAGCCAATGCTGACCTGCGCGTTCGCGCCGCATGCGCCCTACACCGTATCCGACGAAAGCTTCGCGCGCATCCGCACCTTGTCCGATCAGCTTGATTTGCCCGTGCATCTGCATCTGCACGAGACCGCGCAGGAAGTCGAGGATGCGCGTCGTGAACAGGGCGCGCGCCCGTTCGCGCGGATGCAGGGACTAGGCCTGGTCAACGATCGATTGATCGCGGTGCATATGACGCAACTGACCGATGCCGAGATCGCGGCTTGCGCCGAGACCGGCGCTTCGGTGGTGCATTGCCCGGAGTCCAATCTGAAACTTGCTTCCGGATTCTGTCCCGCGGAGAAACTGCGCCGCGCCGGCGTCAATGTCGCGATCGGTACGGACGGCTGCGCGTCCAACAACGATCTGGACATGTTCGGCGAATTGCGCACGGCGGCACTTTTGGCCAAGGGCGTGGCCAACGACGCCAGCGCGTTCGATGCCGCGTTCGCGATGCGCGCAGCCACGTTGAACGGTGCGAAAGCATTGGGGCTCGGCGAGCAGATCGGATCGATCGAGCCCGGCAAGCAGGCCGATCTCGCTGCGGTACGATTGAACCTGCCGGAGATGCAACCGGTCTATCATCCGATCTCGCAGCTCGTATACGCGGCCTCGCGCAGGCAGGTGAGCGATGTCTGGATCGCGGGAAAGCATCGTCTGATCCATGGCGCGTTGCCCGATGTCGATCTCGACGCGCTGCGCGAAAAAACCGCGCGCTGGCGCGACCGGATCGCGGCGATTTGATGTCATGACGCAAACCACTGCCAACGTCAGCGCAGAAGAGATCGCCCGCTTCGGGAAGTTGGCTTCCCGCTGGTGGGACCCCGACGGCGAATCCCGCCCGCTGCACGACCTCAATCCGGCGCGGACGGCGTGGATCGCCAAGCGCGTGCCGCTGCGCGACGCGCACGTGGCCGACATCGGTTGCGGCGGCGGGATTCTTTCCGAATCGCTGGCGCGCGCGGGCGCGCGGGTGACTGCAATCGACCTCGCGCCGGAACTGATCGACATCGCCACCTTGCATCTGCACGAATCCAATCTTCACATCGATTACCGGTTGTGCTCATCGCAACAATTGAGCGTCGACGAACCGGATAGCTTCGATGCGGTGTGCTGCATGGAACTGATCGAGCATGTACCCGATTCCGCCGCGTTGATCGCCGATCTCGCGGCGCTGGCGAAGCCGGGCGGGTGCGTGTTTCTGTCCACGCTCAACCGCACCCCCGCGGCCTTTGCGCTGGCGATCGTCGGCGCCGAATACGTCGCGCGCCTGTTGCCGCGCGGCACGCATCACTATGAGCAATTCCTGCGCCCGTCAGAACTGGCGGCGTTGCTGCGCGATGCCGGACTGGAACTCGAGAAGATTGTAGGTCTGGCCTATAACCCATTGACACGCAAGGCATGGACGATCGCACGTACCGATGTGAATTATATGGTCTGCGCGCGCAAGTCGGCATGAGCGCGCCCGCGTTACCGCAGCCGCTGGCCTGCATGTTTTTCGATCTCGACGGGACGCTGGTGGACAGCGCGCCGGATCTGCATGACGCGCTCGCAAAGTTGTGCGTGGAGAGAGACGTCGCGGTTCCCGAATACAACATCGTACGCGAGGTGACCTCGCGTGGCGCGCGCGCGGTGATGGCCACCGCGTTTGGCCCGGAAGGGCAGAATGCGATGGACGCGCTGCTGCCGAGATTTCTCGATCTCTACACGCAAACCGGGTTCGCGAACACAAAACCGTTCCCCGGCATCGACGCGCTGTTGCAGAAACTCGAAGCGCGGGGCATCGCTTGGGGCGTGATCACCAACAAGATCGGTTCGCTCACCGTGCCGTTGCTGGAACGCCTGAGTTACACAACGCGGGTCGCCGCACTCGTCAGCGGCGACACGCTGTCGCAGCGCAAACCCGATCCCGCGCCGGTCTTGTACGCCTGCGCGCAGGCGTGCATCGAACCGGCACAGTGCGCCTTCGTCGGCGACGATCCGCGCGACGTGCAGGCCGGTCGCGCCGCGGGCGTGTACACCATCGCCGCGGCGTGGGGATATCTCGATGGCGCAGATCCGCACGACTGGAATCCAGATGCGATCGCCGAAACGGCTACCGAGCTTGCCGGTTGGCTGGCATGAGCGAAGCGCTGGAACATTGGTTGCGCGACTGGCGCGCTGCGCATCCGCAACTCGAAACCGCGTGGTTATTCCTGCACGAGGACGAACGCGCTCGTCTTGGCGCATTCGCAGCTTTGGTAAGCGAGTGGCTGGAAGCGGTGTATGCGATCCGCGAACCGCAGGTCGCCGTGGCCAAATTGCAATGGTGGGGCGAGGAATTGCACCTCGCACAAGAAGGCCGTGCGCGGCATCCGCTGACGCAGGCATTGTTCTTGGATCAGCGCATACGTGCATTGCCCACGGATTGGTGGGACGAGGTGATCGATGCGGCGCTGGCGCGCCTCGATGCGCCGCCCGCATCGGATTTCGCGGCGCAGCTCGCACAAGCGCGGCCGCTGCAGGCTGCACTGGCGCGAATCGAAACGGCGGTGTGGTTCGATATCCGCGCCGACCCGACGCGCGCTCAGCGAGTCGCGATCTTGCAGCACCTTGTCGATGCGCTGCGCCATCTGCTGCAGGAACTGGCGCACAATCGCTCGCCCCTGCCTATGAATCTGTTGGCGCGGCATGGGTTGACGCAGGCCGCGCTCGGCGAAGACAGCGAAGCGCGGCGCGCGGCGCTGCGCGATCAGGCGACCGTGCTGCGGCAGGCATTGGATGAAGCCGCTAAAATGGCCTGCCCGTTGTCGTTGTTCCGTGACATGCAGCTACGGCTCGATGCGCGCGCATTGCGCTCCGCCGAAACTGTGTCCGATCCGCTGCATGCGCTGCATGAACCGCAAAGCGGCCTGCGTGCATTATTCGATGCATGGTGCTCGGCGCGGGCGTGGCGCGGTTTTCAAAAGGAAAGATAATGCAACAAAACGATCGTCAATCAGTGCCGTTGCCGGACGTTGCTGCCGGCCTTCACCCGGATCATGCCGGTGTGCTGGACTGGGTCGGCATGGACGGCATCGAGTTGCCGTTGCGCTACGCGGACGGGCAAGGCGGGGTGCTGACCGCACCGGCTCGCGTGTCGGTGCAGGTGGACCTCGCGGATTCGCGCGCGCGCGGCATCCATATGTCTCGGCTGTATCTGCTGCTCGAACAATCGCTGGCGGAACAACCGTTGACGCCCTCTTCGCTGTGCAGCTTGCTGCACGCGCTGCTGGCGTCGCACGCGGAGCTGTCCACGCGCGCGCGATTGCGCGTCGAGTACAAACATCTATTGAAGCGCCCGGCGTTGGTCAGCGCCAATGCGGGCTGGAAGGCGTATCCCGTCACCGTCGAAGCCAGCCTTATCGATGGCCATTTCGCGCTCGCGCTGGGCTGCGACGTGCAATACGCCTCGACCTGTCCGGCGTCGGCCGCGTTGTCACGGCAAGCCAACCAGCAGCGCTTCGATCAAGATTTCGCAGGCACCGCGCCGACGCATCAGGCCGTGTGCGAATGGCTGGGCGGCGAGCGCGGCATGGCCGCCACACCACACGCGCAGCGCAGCACCGCGCGGGTGCGGGTCAAACTCACGCCCGGCTTCGAGTTGCCGGTGGTGGAATTGATCGATGCGATCGAAGCCGCGATGCGCACGCCGGTGCAGACCGCGGTCAGGCGCGAGGACGAGCAGGCCTTTGCGCGATTGAACGCGGAGAACCCGATGTTCTGCGAGGACGCCGCGCGCCGCATCCGTGCGGCGCTGAACGCCGATCCGCGCATCGCCGATTACCGCATTGTCGCCACCCATCACGAAAGCCTGCATGCACATGATGCGGTGACGATCGCCAGCAAGTGCGTGACAAATACTTAGCTGCCGCAACTATTTGTGCCGTTAGCCAGTTGGCTCAACGTCACCGCTGATTTTGGCAGAGCATTGGTCCGTTCGTTCGGGTTTCGGCTTTGCGTGACCGGCCTTACAACAACGCCTTCTGTTCCGCCAGGCGGCGTCACTTGTAGTTGCAGAACGAATGGTGCATCGCGAGGGACGTGAAATTTAAACGCACCATTGTTACTAACGCTTAGCTCGTGGTCGTTATAGCCAACTCGACTTCCGGGCACAGCGTAACCAATTACTAGTTGGCCTTGTTCTATCCCTCGCGGAAGTTTTACAGAATTCTCCGCGATGTCGTCGGGAGTCATGCACTCCATCACGGCGCGTGGCGGCATGGAATAACGATTCGATTGTTGCTGGGTTGCTGTGCCTGCACAAGCAACCAGTAACAACGGTATTACCAACGACCGGAATGAGCGCGTGATGGTTTTCACCGATCAAACTCCAACCGCATCCCCGGCCTTGGATCCAGCAACCTTCCGCGGCGCGCGGCGAGATGGCCGTTGACAAACGTTGCCGCGATGCTGGCGCGGAAGGTGTAACCCTCGAACGGCGACCAGCCGCATTTGGATTCGATCTCGTCGGCGCGCACGGTGTGCGGCGTGTCCGGATCGACCAACACCAAGTCGGCGAAATAACCGTCGCGCACGAAGCCGCGTTGCTTGACATCAAAGCGGATTGCCGGCGCGTGCGCGGTGGCTTCGACAATGCGCTCCAAGGTCAGCGCGCCATCGAACACGCGCTCCAACGCGCATTGCAGCGCGTACTGCACCAGCGGCAGGCCTGACGGCGATTGCTCGTAAAGCCGCGCCTTTTCTTCCAGCAGATGCGGCGCGTGATCGGTGGCGAGCACGTCGATGCGCCCATCAGCGAGCGCCTGGATAATCGCCGCGCGATCGGCCGCGGTCTTGATCGCCGGGTTGCACTTGATGCGGTTGCCGAGCGTTGCGTAATCCTCGTCGCAGAAGTGCAGGTAATGCACGCAGGTCTCGGCGGTGATGCGCTTGCCGGTGACCGGGCCCGGTTCGAACAGCAGCAGCTCGTCGGCGGTGGAGATATGCAGAACATGCAGACGGGTGCCGTGACGCTGCGCCAGTTCCACCGCGAGCGACGAGGAACGCAGGCAAGCCTCGCGCGAACGGATGATCGGATGCATCGTGACCGGGATGTTCTCGCCGTAACGCTCGCGCGCGGCGGCAAGATTTGCCTCGATGGTCGGATTGTCCTCGCAGTGGGTGATCACCGGCACCGGCGCATCGCGGAAAATCCCGTCCAGCGCGTGCCGATCGTCGACCAGCATATTGCCCGTCGAGGAACCCATGAACACCTTGATGCCCGGCGCACTGAGCGGGTCGAGGCCCCGGATCGCTTCCAGATTGTCGTTGGTCGCGCCGAAATAGAATGAGTAATTCGCGACTGCGTGACGCGCGCCCAGCGCGTATTTTTCCTCCAGAGCCGCGTGCGTCACCGCCGGTGGTCTGGTGTTCGGCATCTCCATGAAGCTGGTGATGCCGCCGACGATCGCCGCGCGCGATTCGTGCGCGATGTCGGCCTTGTGGGTCAGGCCCGGTTCGCGGAAATGCACCTGGTCGTCGATCATTCCGGGCAGCAGCCACAAGCCCGACGCATCGATCACCTGTTCGCCGGTGCGCGCGCGCAGATCGACGCCGATCTCCTCGATGCGTTGGCCCTTGAGCCGCACGTCCGCGCGACGGCGCGTGCCTTCGTTGACCAGCTCGGCGTTCTTGATCAGCCATGCATCCGACATCAGCGCTCTCCCTGCGAATGACACCCGCGCAGCACAAAATGATCCGGCACCGGGTCGACCCCGCCGATGCATAGCGGCTGGCAACGCAGGATACGCCAGATCGCCAGCACACTGCCACGAATGGGGCCGAATCGCGAAATCGCCACGTGCGCGTAAGCCGAGCAGGTGGGATGGAAACGGCAGCGGCTGCCGAGCAGCGGACTCAGCAACCGCTTGTAGACCGCGATCAGGCACAGCAGGAAACGGGTCACGCTGGATTCCGGTTCGAGAGGCCGACACACGTTACACTGCGCGATCGGTTGCCGGAGGATGGCGTCTAAGCTATAACACGCGACCGCCACATCACAGCGACGGTTGCCAAGGAACACCGAAATGGCGAAATCGAAATCCAATGCAGCCAAGCGTGGTGGCAGGAAAACGAAGACCTCGGCCAAGTCGGCCCGGCTTAAATCCGTGAAGAACAAACCCGTGAAGAGGAGGGCCACCCCCATCAAGAAGTCGAGCAAACCGGCCAAGAAGGCCGTGCCGCACAAGCCGGCCAAGAAGACCGCTATCAAATCGAGACCGTCAGCGAAACGTGCGCCGGCGCGCAAGACCACAAAGGCCCCCGTCGCCAGGAAGACTGCACCCAAGAAAACGCTTGCCGCGAAAAAACCGACGCCGAAGCGCGCGCCAATCAGACATGCCGCGTCTGTCGCCAAGCCAACCGCGCACAAGCCCGCGCGGCGCCACGTCGAGAAGGCGCGCAAGGGAGGCGTGGCGTTCGCCAAGCCCGGCAGCGAGCCGACCATCACCAAGGAAGACGGCCGCTATGCATTGCCGGCCACGGTTACCATCGAACTGACCAAGGGCTACCACCCTTTGCAGAAAGAGGAATACATGGGGCCCAAGCAGCTCGCATATTTCCGCAACAAGCTGCGCGGTTGGCGCGACCAACTGGTCGAGGAATCGCGGCAGACCATGGAGAATCTGCGCGAGGAAGTGCGCGACGTGGGCGACGACGCCGAACGTGCCACGCGCGAGACCGAAAACTCGCTGGAACTGCGCACGCGCGACCGTTACCGCAAACTGATCTCCAAGATCGACAAGGCGCTGCGCCGGATCGAGGAGGGCCGTTACGGATTCTGCGAGGAGACCGACGAGGAAATCGGCATCGAGCGTCTCGTGGCGCGGCCGATCGCCACGCTGAGTCTGGATGCGCAGGAACGGCGCGAGCATTTGCAAAAGCAGATGGGCGATTGACGCGCGTTCGGAGCGCAAACGCCAGGTTTATATGACGCAGGCCAAGGATGGCCGTCAACGAGCGAGCTTCCAGCGCCGTGCATGACGCCGAGCATCGCAGCCGATCGCGCGGGAAAGGCTCGCATGTCCGAGCACAAGGATGTGCGGGCCGGGAAGCGCTTCAGGGATGACTGCTTGCTGATGTTCATGCCCGCGCGCGATGGTTTTGGCGACTTT